>DASZXE010000127.1:0-2668 GCA_035546475.1 Kofleriaceae bacterium | reverse complement strand
AGGCGGGGCCTCGACGGCCGCGGCGGGCTCGGACTCGGGCTCGGGTGCGGGCGGCGGCAGCGCGACGACCGTCCAGGCCTCCTCGACGGCCGCCACGGCGGCGTCCTCGTCCTCGCCTGCCCCGGGCTCCTCCGGCTCGATCGGCGCCGCGACCGGCCAGTCCCCGAGCACCTGCTCCCGCAGCGCGGCGGGGGCGATCCACGTCGGCGCCTCGTCGCGGCGGCCGTGCGGGTAGCCGGCGACGACCGACTCGAGCGGCCGGGCGGGCGGCAGGTCGACCCGCGGCACGTACCAGCGCGGCGGCAGGCCGCTCCCGTAGTGCGGCTCGTCGCGCCAGACCGCCCATTCGACCCCGGCGACGAGCAGCCAGCCGAGCAGCATCACGCCGGCGATCGCCACCGCGCGGAGCTCGGCGACGGTGATCGCCGCCGCCAGGGCGACGAGGAACAGGACCTCGATCAGGAATCGCGATGCGCGCCGGCCGGGCAACGCGTCGTCCTCGGGCTACGCGTCCTCGCCCGGCTCGGGCTCGGTGTCGCGCTCGGCGTCCGTCTCGGGCTCGGCGTCCGCGTCCGGCGCCGGGCCTGCCTCCGGCTCGGCCGGCTCCTCGTCGGAGTCGATCGCCTCGAACGGCGTCTCGTCGGTCTCCGCCCCGCCCTGCGGCGGCGCGGCGGCACGCGCACGGGCCGTCTCGGCGGCGGCGTTCGCGGCGGCGACGATCGCGTTCGCGACGTCGGCGAGCGCCTCGGGCCCGAGACCCGCCGCGGTGAGGAGCTGCTCGGCGCCCTGCTGGGCCCGGGCGACGATCGCCGTCGCCTGGGCGCGGGCCCAGTCGAGCGTCTGCTCGACCTCGGCGCGCGCGGCGTTCGTCATCTCCGTGGCCTGGTGGCGGGCCTGCTCGAGCAGCCGGGCGCCGCGCGCCTCGGCCTCGCGGAGCTCGGCGGCCGAATCGCGGCTCGCGTTCGCCAGCTGTTCCCGCGCCTCGTTGCGAGCCGCGTTGAGCAGCTCGTTGCGCTGCCGCTCGCTCTCCTCGCGGTAGCGGTCGACCTGCCGCTCCCGCTCCTGGAGCTCGCGCTGCCGGCGCGTCACCTCGGCCTCCGTGCGCGCGAGCTGGGCGGCGGAGGCGGTCTGCGCGTCGCGCTCGAGGGCGTCGGCGAACTCGGCGGCCGCGCGGATCAGGTGCAGGGCGTCCATGCGGACCGCATGGCCGGTCGGCTCGACGTTCCCGGCGCGCCCGGCGGCCTGGAGCACGCGGAGCTGCGCCTGGAGCTGGAGGGCGTGGCGGCGGTAGGCGTCGAGCGCGCTGCGCACCGCCTCCTGGTCGTACCCGCCGCCGGAGACCACGGGGATGTCCTCGATGCGCGGCAGCGACGTGAGCGCTACCGGATGTGCGCGTTCGATGTTGGCCATGGTTGGGGGTCGGGCCGTCGCCGGTCCGGACGCCAAGTATGCCGATTTGCTCGACTGTTTTCGAACCGGCGGAGCTCGGGGCTAGCTCTGCCCGTCCGGCACGAGCGACGCGATCCCGAGCTCGGCGAGCACCGCGGCGGGCATCGGGGTCGGCGCGCCGGTGAGCGGATCGCCGCCGCTCGCGACCTTCGGGAACGCGATCACCTGGCGGATGTCCGGCTCGCCGGCCATGCGCGCGACGAAGCGGTCGATGCCCATGGCGAAGCCGCCGTGCGGCGGCGGGCCCATGGCGAGCGCCTCGAGGAGGAAGCCGAACTTCGACCGGGCCTCCTCGTCGCTCAGGCCCATCGTGCGGAAGATGCGCTCCTGCACGGCCACGTCGTGCACGCGGATCGAGCCGGACCCGAGCTCCCAGCCGTTCCAGATCAGGTCGTAGTGCTGACCCTGGACGCCGGCCGGGTTGGCCTCGTCCCACTCCTCCTGGCCGCGGACCGGCGCCGTGAACGGGTGGTGCATGAACGTCCACGCGCCCGTGTCCTCGTCCTGCTCGAAGAGCGGGAAGTCGACGACCCAGTGGAACGCGTGCACGTCGGGCGGCGCCAGGTCGAGCTCGCGTCCCAGGTGGACGCGCAGGCCGCCGAGGACGCGCCCGACCTCGTGCTCGGCGCCCGCGGCGAAGAGCACGGTCGACCCGGGCGGCGCCGCGAACGCCTCCTGCTCGCGCGCGGAGAGGAACTTCGCGATCGGCGAGCGCACCTCGCCGCTCTCGTCCACGACGACGTACGCGAGGCCCTTGGCGCCCCAGCTCTTCGCGACCTCCTCGAGCTTCCCGAGCTCGGCGCGCGAGAACGCGCGCGGCGCGACGAGGAAGCGGACGCACGGCGCGCCGGCGAAGACGCCGAACTCCGACCCGCGCGTGACCTCGGTCGCGTCCTGGATCTCGAGGCCGTAGCGCAGGTCCGGCTTGTCGGTGCCGTAGCGCGCCATCACCTCGCCGTAGGTGAGCCGCGGGAACGGCAGCTCCGGCAGCGGCCGGCCGAGCGACGCGAACGCGCCGGCGACGCACGCCTCGAGCACCTCCAGCACGTCGTCGCGCTCCGCGAACGCCAGCTCGACCTCGAGATGGCGTTCGTGGAGCGCGAGGACGTGCTCGACGTGCTCGAGCGCTGCGTCGTCGCGTCGTTCGAGGCGGCCGGCGAGGAGCCGCCGCAGCGCCCGTTCCCGCGGCTCGGCTACGCCGAGGCGATGGCGAAGTACG
>DASZXE010000126.1:0-1635 GCA_035546475.1 Kofleriaceae bacterium | reverse complement strand
CGGGCTCGGCGGGCTCGGCGGGCTCGGCTGCGGGCGGCGCGCGGCGGCGGTGACGCTCTGGCACGCGTACGACGGCGCCGAGCGGGCCGCGCTCGAGGAGGTCGCGCGCGGGTGGAACCGCGACCAGCGCGACCAGCGCGTGCGGGTCGTGGCGGTGCCCTACGACGCGTTCGCCGACAAGATCACGAGCGCGATCCCGAACGGCAACGGGCCCGACCTGTTCATCTACGCGCACGACCGCCTCGGCGACTGGGTCGCCGCCGAGCTGCTCGAGGCGATCGGCTTCTGGATCGATCACGGGATCGCGGCCCGCTACGCGAAGGACGCGCTGGCGGCGATGGCGTACGACGGCGAGCTGTGGGGGCTGCCGCTGGCGGTGAAGTCGCTCGCGCTCTACGTGCGGACGGACCTGGTGCCGGCGCCGCCGGCGACGACCGACGACCTGTTCGCGATGGCGCCCGCCCTGCGCGCGCGCGGCGTGTTCCCCCTCGCCTACCCGGTCGCCGACCTCTACGGCCACGCGCCGTGGCTGCACGGGCTCGGCGGCGCGGTGCTCGGCCCCGACGGCGCGCCGACGATCGTGACGCCCGAGGCGCTCGCGGCGGCGACGTTCGTGCGCGACCTGGTGCGCCGGCAGGTGGTGCCCGCCGACCTCGACACGCCGATGGTGGCGACCTTGTTCAACGAGGGCAAGGCGGCGATGGCGATGTCGGGGCCCTGGTTCCAGGGCGACATCACGCCCGGCGTGCCGTGGACGGTGACGACCTTGCCGATCATGTCGGCGACCGGCCGGCCGGCGGCGCCGTACCTCGGCGCCGCGGGCGTGATGATGAGCGCGCGCGCCGGCGACAAGGACGCGGCGATCGCGGCGACGCTGGCGCTCGCCGGCGACGCGTCGGCGACGCTGCGGGCCGCCCGCGCGCGGCAGGTGGTCCCGAACGTGGCCGCCTACGGCGACGGCGCCGACCCGACCCTCGACGTGTTCCGCCGGCAGCTCGAGCACACGGTGCCGATGCCGGCGTCGCCGACGATGCGCGCGGTGTGGACGCCGTACAAGAACGCGCTCGCGGCGGTGGTGTCGGGGGATGCCTCGCCGGAGGCCGCGCTGACCCGCGCCGCCGGCGAGATCGCCAGCTACGCGAGGACGCGGTGAGCGACGCGCGGCCCGCGCGTCCCGGCCGGTCGGTCCTCCGCGACGCGATCGCCGGCGCGATCGTGATCGCCCTCGTGCTGCTGGTCGCGCTCGTGCGCGAGCGCAACGCGTGGGTGCGCGCGCACCAGCTCGCCGCCGCCGACGCCGCGCTCGCCGAGCTGAAGGCGGGCGGCGCGCCGGCCGGCGCCGACGTCGCCATCGCCGGCCGCGTGCTGCCGGCGGTCGCCGATCCGGACTACTCGTTCCTCCGCACGCGCCGGGTCGTCCAGGGCGGCGTCGAGCGTCCGCTCGGCGGACCGCACGCCCTCGCGCTCGACAAGCTCCTGCACGACGCCGCCGGCCGCACGCTGCGCGACGGGCCCGAGCGCGCGCTCCTCCCCGACGGCAGCGGGCGCGCGGTCGCCACCGCCGTCGACGGCGCCGACGTGCTGGTCGCGGTCACCGGCCCGCCGCCGCCGCCACCGCCGCTGCCGTGGGCCGCG
>DASZXE010000125.1:0-3186 GCA_035546475.1 Kofleriaceae bacterium | reverse complement strand
GCCCGCGCGCGCCCGCGCGACCTGGTCGAGCATCCTCGGCGAGCCGCCGGCCGCCCTGGTCGCCCCGGCGTCGCGGCCCGCGCCCGCGTCGCCGCCCGCGCCCGCGTCGATCCTCGCCGATCACGTCCGCCTCGCGCCGACCGCCGATGCGCTCCTCCTCGCCGACGTCGGCGACGATCCGCTCCTCGCCGCGCGCCGGAGCGGCGCCGGCCTCGTCCTCGCGTGGACCTCCGATCTCGGCGGCTCGTGGACGCCCCCGCCGATCGCCGCGGCGCTCCTGACCGAGCTCGACCGGCTCGGCCTCGCCTCCACCACCGAGCTCTCCGTCGTCGCCGACGACGGCGCGGCGCCCGGCGCCCCCGATCAGCTCCTCGTCCGCGTCTCCACCCTCGCCGGCGACCCGCCCCCGACCCTGACCGTCGAACCGCTCGGGCCGCTCGGGCCGCCCGGGCCGCTCGGGCCCTCCGAGGCGTCCGCCACCTCCTCCGCCGTCCACCTCCCGCTCCTCCCCGTCGCCCCTGGTCTCGGCCTCGCGCGCCTCCCCGCGCCGCGCGCGCCGAGCTCGATCTCCGCCGCCTCCTCTCCATCCTCGCCCGGCCGCCGCCTCCGCATCGCGCCGCGTGACCCCGAGCACGCGCACCTCGGCGTCGATCCCGCGCTCGCGAGCCTGGTCCGGCCTGCCCCGTTCACCGCGGCGTCGCGCCCGCCGCGGCTCCTCATCCCGGCGCTATCGCTCGCGATCGTCCTGCTCCTCCTCGCGCTGCGGGCGCAGCCTGCGCGGCGCACCTCGGAGCACCAGTAACGAACATGTCCCCTGTTTCCTCTTGATTACATCACGCAAGGTGGACGACACTCTTTGCCGGGGAGCGGGGGTCGTCCGCTCCAGGTCCAATCATCACTCCCAGGGGGAACGTGATGCGATCGTCTCGCGCTACTAACCTGCTTCGTCTGTCGTTGGCTGCTGCCGCAGCCTTCACCGTGCTGACGGCCAGCCGATCGGCCCACGCCCAGAACTTGCGGGTGGTGCCGGTGCCATGGGTCGCCACCGATCTGACCATCCCGCACCAGGCCTACAACGGCCACGCGACGACCTTCAAGGCGATCGCGCGCGGCGGCAACGGCACGTACCTGTACGAGTGGGACTTCGACGGCGACGGCCACTACGACTTCTCGGCGACCACGACCAACCGTTACAACCTGTCGACGCGGTTCACGTACCCGAACCAGGCGGCGACGACGACGTTCACCGCGAAGGTCCGCGTGACGTCGAACGGCCAGGTCGTGACGGGCAGCTATCCGGTCCGCGTGTTCGCCGACGTCCCCGCGAACCCGGCCAACGCCAACGACCGCCAGATCCAGGTGCAGCGCGGCGTCGCCGTCGACGACGCGCTCTGGTTCATGCACAACGCGATGTCGCGCAGCGGCAACGAAGAGGACGTGAACACCGGCGCGCAGATCACCGGCAACCCGGGCGGCAACTACCCGATCGCCGGCGCCGCCGGCTTCCTCTGGTCGCTCTCACTGAACGGCCACAAGCCGGCGTGGCCGGCCGCGTACATCGGCGACCTCCCGGACCCCGCGGAGAACACGCAGCGCTTCCGCGATGACCCCTACGCGGAGGACGGCGCCCGCGTCGTCAACTACCTCCTCAACAACGCCTCGGTGGTCGGCGTCCCGACCTCCGACGAGGACAACCGGGTCGGCTTCTACCCGGAGATCACCGGCATCCCGGTGTTCGGCACCGACGACGGCATCGGCCTCTTCATCGCCTACACGACCGGCACCGACGTGTACCAGATGGGCCACGCGGTCGCCGCGTTCTCGGTCTCGGAGCTCCAGGGCTACACCGCCCAGGTCGGCGACTCGAACCGCGTCCTCGGCCGCCGCATGGAGTTCGTCCTCCAGCAGCTCGTCGACGGCCTGGTCTGGGCGCAGAACGACGGCGGCAGCTACCCGGGCTCCTGGTACTACACGCCGAACGCCAACTCGGACGACATGTCGACCACGCTGTGGGGCATGACCGGCCTCTGGTGCGCGGACCTGTTCGCCAGCCACTACGGCGTGCTCGTTCCCAACCTGGTCAAGGCGCGCCTGGCCCAGTTCATCCAGCAGAACCAGAACTCCTGCCCGGGCGGCGGCACCGGCGGTAGCTACAACACCAGCGCCAACGGCGTCTGCGACCACACGATGACCGCCGGCCACATCCTGGCCCTCGGCTGGTTCGACGCGAACGCCTTCGCGACCAACGACGGCCGCGTCGCGTTCCCGAGCTACAACGGCATCACCCGCGCCCAGCTCCGCCAGATGTACGACTCGACGCTCACCTTCATCAGTGGCGCGCAGTTCGCCAACTCGCAGTCGACCGACATCGGCTGGAACGTCGGCACCGTCGAGGGCAACGACTTCGGCCGCGTCGACGGCCACGGCAACCACTACGACATGCTGCACTGGCAGGACGCCGCCCGCGCGGTCGATCCCGAGATCGTGAACTTCGGCAACAACGACTGGTACCGCCTGTACTCGCGCTACTTCATCAACAACCAGGCGACCAACGGGTCGTGGAACTGGGTGGCGAACGCGACCAACGACTACTCCGACTCGAACGGTGGCGAGATGATGCGCGACGTGTGGGCCGTCCTGGTCCTGTCGCCCGACGCGATCCCGCCGCTCTCGATCGGCTCCGTCAGCACGAACATGGCGCCCGAGGGCACGCCGATCGACTTCAACGGCAGCGCCTCGGACCCCGGCACCGGCAACCCGATCTACGTGTGGGCGTTCGGCAACGGCGCGACGGCGAACGGCAAGAACGTCACGTACGCCTACCCGGACAACGGCGCCTACAACGCGACCCTGACCTCGACATCGATCGGTGGCACGTCGGTCGACACCATCGCGGTGACGATCACGAACGTCGCGCCGGTGACCAACGCGGGCCCGGACAAGACGGTCGACGAGGGCACCCCGCTGCCGATGGCGATGACCTTCACCGACCCGGGCACGGCCGACACCTGGACGTTCGCCTGGAACTTCGGCGACATGACCACGTCGAACGCGCAGAACGTCAACCACACGTGGGCTGACAACGGCGTGTTCAACGTGACCGCCCGCGTGACCGACGACGACGGCGGCACCTCGCAGGACGTCGCGGTCGTGACGGTCAACAACGTCGCGCCGACGATCACGTCG
>DASZXE010000124.1:0-6297 GCA_035546475.1 Kofleriaceae bacterium | reverse complement strand
TGCCGCCACCGCCGCCGGCGCTGCTGCCGCCGACGCCGCCACCGCTGCCGCCGCGCAGCGGCGACAGGCCGGTCTGCGCGCAGTTGACCGAGAGCTGGCCCGCCGCGACCACGGCGCCGCCGAGGTCGCTGTTCGTGTCCTGCGGTCCGCCCTTGCCGCCCGTCGTGCCGAAGCCGCCGCCGCCGCCGCCGGTCTCCGAGCCGCTGCCGCTGAACCCGTTGCTGCCGGCGCCGCAACCGGCCGCCTCCATCGCCCCGCTCGCGCCGCGGCCGCCGCCCGGCGCGGCGGTCGGGCCGTTCGGCGTGCCCATCGCGTTCTGCATGCGCCCGCCGCCGAGGTCGACGTCACCGCCGACGATCATCGCGTTGCGCGCCACCAGCACGAGCGCGCGGACGCCGATCGGCCGCACGACCGTCGTCGCCGGGATGGTGAGGCTCTTCATGCCGAAGACGGCGAGCTCGGGCGCGACCGCGCTGCCGGCCGGCACCATCTGCCCCGCCGAGCGGAAGGTGATCTTGCTGCCGTTGTCGAGGCCGGTGACGTTCGGCGGTCGCACCTGCACGCCGCCGGTCGTGCCGTCGAGCGGGTAGTTGCGGATCTCGCCGCTCATCGTGTTGAAGATGTAGAGGCGGCCGGCGGTCAGCGTGATGTCGAGGTCGGTACCGTCGACGTCCGGCTTCCCAACGGTGTTCGACGCGGTGATCTGCATGCAGTGGACGCCCATCCCCGACGGCGAGTCCGTCGAGGTGCAGCCGGCCGGGCAGGTCTCCTCGACCTGGCCGCAGTTCGAGATCGTCCCGGTCGCGACGTCGCAGACGTCGATGCACGCGTCGGTCGGCGCATCGGTGGGCGCGTCGGTCGGGGCATCGGTCGGCGCGTCCGCCGGCGCGTCGGCCACCGGCCCGTCGGTCGAGCTGCCGTCGAGCTCCGGCGCGTCGGTGGTGGTGGCGTCGTCGCTGCCGGTCACGCCGCCCGTCGGATGGAAGCTGCACGACGCCAGGACCAACGAGGCCAGCGTCGAGGCCACTCGTCTGGACATACCGCGATCGTATCATCCCGCCGATCGAGCGTCCTCCGGCAAGATCGGGCGGCGCGCGGCCGACGTCACGGCTTCCGTCGAGGCGACACGGTGCGCCTGGAGCGCACAGGCGGCTTGCCTGCGCGGCCGCGGCGAGGACGTGCGGGCGGCGAGGCCGGCGCCGGTGGCCTGGTCGGCGCCTCGAGCTTGCCGACGCGGTCGCGCAGCGCGAGGTACTGGCTCTTCAGCTCCGCCAGCTCGTCGCGCAGCCGGTTGACCTCCTCGCCCTGGGCGGTGCGCTCGCCGAGATCGCGCACGACCTCGCGGCCGCGGCGGCGCAGGCGGCCGTCGCCGGCGTGGCCGATCAGCCGCTCGAGCGCCGCGATCGCGGCCGGATCGCCCTGCACCGCCAGCCCCTCGATCGCGGCCGACTGGACGCGGAAGTCGGGATCGTCGAGGAGCTCCTCGATCCGCTCGCGCGCGCGCACCGCCTCGCGATCGCGCCGGCCGCGGGTGAGCACCGCGAGCGCGCCGACCGCCGCCCGCCGCCCCTGCGACGGCCGCCCCCACGCGGTCGCCTCGACGAGGACGTCGAACGCGCTGTCGTCGCGCGCCTCGGCGAGGCCGCGCAGCGCGTGCTGGCGGATGACGTCGCCGAAGCTCGGCCGCAGCGCCGCGCGCCGGAGCAGGGCCGGCGCCTCGGCCGCGCGCGTCTTGCCGAGCGAGAGGCACGCCTCCGCCTCGACGAAGTAGCTGGGATCGCCGCGGTCGACGACCGCCGCCAGCGCGGCCCCGGCGATCGTGTCCTTGCGGAAGGCGCCGAGCGCGCGGGCGATCGCGCGGCGCGCGCGCGGGTGGGCCTCGTCGACCAGCGCGCGGACGAGCGCGGTGCGCGCGTCGTCGCCGCGCATCACGCCGAGCGCCTCGGCGGCGGCGCCGCGCACGGCCCAGCACGGATCGTGCTCGAGCGCGCGGCCGAGCGCCGCCAGCGCCGCCGACCCGCCCTTCTTGCCGAGCGCGCGGGCGGCGTGGATGCGATCGATCGCGAGCGTCGCCGCCGCGAGCTGGCCGGTCCACAGCGCGATCGACTTGTCGGTCTCGACCGACGCCAGGATGACGCCGCCCGGGTCGAAGATCGCCTGGGTCGGCTCGGCGGCGAGCGGCACGTGGAAGAGGTGCTGGCGATCGTCGACGGTGATCGGCACGTCGACCTCGACGTCATGGGCGGCGCCGGCGCCGGCGCGGAAGCGCAGCCGGGTGCCGAACCGGAACAGCGGCGTCTTGCCCTCGACCTTCTGCGTCTGCTCGACGCGGACGTCGGCGCGCCGCGCGTCCGCGTCCCAGCCGATCGTCACCTTCAGCTCCGGGTGGCCGGCGCCGTCGAGGATCCACTGGCTGAAGAAGCCGTCGAGCACGCGGCCGGTCGCCTCCTCGACGGCGCGGGCGAGGTCGCGCGTCTCGACGACGCCGCCGCGGTGCTTGCCCAGGTAGTGCGCCAGCGTCGCGAAGAACGCGTCGTCGCCGAGCTCGTGCCGCAGCATGTGCAGCACGCGCCCGCCCTTCTCGTACAGGTGGTGATCGAAGATGTCGATCGGCTCGTCGTACAGCTTGGTGGCGACCGTGCGGCGGTAGCGGCCGCCGTCCTCGCCGAAGATCATCTCCGCCCACTCGTCGAGCTCGAGGTCGGCGGCGTCGCGGCCCTCGTGGTGCTCGCGCCACAGGTACTCGGCGTAGGTGGCGAAGCCCTCGTTGAGCCAGCCCTCGCCCCAGTCGCGGCAGGTGACCAGATCGCCGAACCACTGGTGCGCGAGCTCGTGGGCGACCAGCGCGTCGATGTCGTGATCGAGCGCGGCGCGCGCGTCGAGCAGCACGGTGTCGGTCAAGGTCGTCGCCGACGTGTTCTCCATGCCGCCGAAGATGAAGTCGGCGACGAACACCGTCGCGTAGCGCGGGTACGGGTAGGCGACGCCGAAGCGTCGCTCGAACAGCTCGATCATCTGCGGCGTGCGCGCGAGCGTGCGGCGCGCCTCGTCCTCGCGGCCGCGCACGACGTGGTAGGTGACCGGCAGCTCGCCGTGGCGTTCCTCGATCGTCGCCAGCTCGCCGGCGACCAGCGTGACGAGGTAGCAGGAGTGCGGCACGTCGAGGCGCCAGTGGACGGTGCGGCGCCCGCCATCGGCGCCGTCGGTGCGGTCGGCGACGCGGACGCCATTGGACAGGACGTCCCAGGCGGCGGGCACGGTGGCGAGGACCTCGCTGGTCGCCTTCTGGTGCGGGCTGTCGAGGCAGACGAACCAGTGGCGCGAGTCGTGATCCTGGCCCTGCGTCCACGCCATCGCCGGCTTGTCGGGATAGCCGGCGTCGGGCGCGGTGAAGTAGAGGCCGCGGCGCGGCTGCGCGCGGTAGCGGACGACGAGGGTGAGCCGGTCGCCGCGCGCGCGGGCGCCGCCGAGATCGACGCGCAGCCGCTGGCCGTCGTGGGCGAAGCCGGCCGCCGGCTCGCCGTCGACGGTGACCGCCTCGAGCTCCAGCTCGACGGCGTCGAGCTCGACGTGGCGCAGGCCGCCCGCGACGACCACCGCCGTGATCGTGGTCGTGCCGTCGATCCGCCGCTCCTGCGGGTGGAGGTCGACGGCGATGCGGTAGTGCTCGACGTCGATGGCGCGGTCGGGCGCGTAGCGGGCGCGGGTGCCGGGCAGCGCGAACTCGCGGGGCATCGCCCGACGGTCGCACGCGCCTCCACGACCGACAAGTCACAGGCCCGCCGTCGCCGACACTGGCATCATCGTCTTTCCTGCGGTTCACTCGTGTCATGCCAGACGAGGGGCCTTATCGGCAGATGGAAGGACGGCGCTGCCCGCGCTGCGCCATGGTCTTCCTCGCCGGCGACGACGGCCTGCTGACCTGCCCCGGCGGATGCGGCGAGTGGGCGCCGCAGGGCCTGGTCGACCGTCTGTGGGGTCAGGCCGCCGCGATCGACGGCCCACCGCGCTTCTTGCTGCGACCGGACGCCCCGCCACCGCCGTGCTGGGAGTGCGGCGAACCCCTGCTCCGCATCGTGCACAAGGAGTGGCGCACGCTGCGCTGTCCTCGCCACGGCGTCTGGTTCGTGAAGGACGCGCGCGCCCGCTTCGAGGCCGAGCTCGCCACCGAGATCAGGGCGCACCGCGAGCAACTCGCCAGGCAGCTCCGGCGGCGCGAGGCCCGCGAGACGCTGGCGTTCCGCGTCACGCAAGGCGAGCACGCGGCCGTCGTGGCGATGGTGGAACGGCTCGACGCCCTCGAGGACAAGGTCGACCAGCTCCAGGCGTCGCTCGACGCGCTGTTCTCGCGGCCGCGCGGAGCGTGAGGTTTTCGGCCGGGCCTGGTAGGGTTGCGGCGATGCCGGTCGACGATCTGCGGTCAGGCACGTGGGTCACCTACGTCGGGGGCCGTGCGACCGGCCTGAGGCTGCGGCGCTGCCGCATCGAGGTCGTCGCGGGACCCGACGCGGGGCTCGTCCGCGACATCGAGGCGCCGACCATCCGCATCGGTGCCCGCAGCGGCAACGACGTCCAGCTCTCCGACGCGAAGGTGTCGGGGCTGCACTGCGAGATCCGCCTCGACGAGCGCGGCTACCGGCTGCGCGACCTCGACTCGACCAACGGCACCTTCGTCGCCGGCCTGCGCATCAACGACGTCTACGTGCAGCCGGGCACGCAGCTCACGATCGGCTCGACGCGGCTGCGCTTCGAGCCGCTCGGCGAGTCGGTGGAGCTCGAGCTGTCGATGCGCGACCGGCTCGGCGGGATGATCGGCCGCTCGGTGAAGATGCGCGAGCTGTTCGCGCGCCTCGAGAAGCTGGCGGCGGCGGACACGACGGTGCTCATCACCGGCGAGACCGGGGTCGGCAAGGAGCTCGCCGCCGAGTGCCTGCACGAGCAGTCGCCGCGGGCCAAGGGGCCGTTCGTCGTGCTCGACTGCGGCTCGATCCCGGCGTCGCTCATCGAGAGCGAGCTGTTCGGCCACGAGCGCGGCGCGTTCACCGGCGCGACCTCGTCGTACGCGGGCGCGTTCGAGCGCGCGCACGGCGGCACCGTCTTCCTCGACGAGATCGGCGAGCTGCCGCTGGCGATGCAGCCGAAGCTGCTGCGCGTGCTCGAGTCGAAGGAGGTGCGGCGGGTCGGCGGCCAGCGGACGTTCAACGTCGACATCCGCGTGGTCGCGGCGACCAACCGCGACCTCGGCGTCGAGGTCAACCGCGGCCGCTTCCGCGAGGACCTGTTCTACCGGCTCGCGGTGGCGCGCGTGCAGGTGCCGCCGCTGCGCGATCGCAAGGAGGACATCCCGCTGCTGATCGAGAACATCCTGGCGACGACGCCGGGTGGCGAGGGCGCCTACATCGCCCCCGAGACGATCGACCTGATGATGAAGCACGACTGGCCCGGCAACGTGCGCGAGCTGCGCAACGTGATCGAGCGGGCCGTGCTGCTCGCCGAGACGCCGGAGAGCGAGGCGGCGCTCCGGCGCGCGCCGCCGCCGCCGCCGTCGCGCATCGACATGACGCCGTCGACCACCGCGTCGGCGCCGGACGCCAGCATGACGGTGCCGGTCGACATCGCGACGCCGTTCAAGGTCGCGAAGCAGAACGTCGTCAGCGAGTTCGAGCGGCGCTACATCTCGAAGCTGCTCGCCTACCACGACGGCAACATCTCGGCGGCCGCGCGCTCGGCCGGCATCGACCGGATGTCGATCCACAAGATGCTGCACCGCCTCGGCCTGGCCAACCCCGGCCGCGACGGCGAGGCGGGCCCGTCGGTCATCTACAACGAGGACGCCGAGGAGGAGTAGGCCGCGGCGCGGCGGGCGATTTCCCGCAGATCGCCGGAGATCGTCGGGCGTTGGTAGGGGCATGCACGCCCAGGTTGCGCCCCGGCCGTCGTCCGGGCCTCCGTCCCGGCCCCGTGGCCTGCGCATCGGCGTCGTGCTCGGCGAGACGGTGATCGCGGAGCAGACGCTGGAGCACGGCAGCTTCTCGATCGGACAGAAGACGTCGTGCACGGTGCCGCTGCCGGTGGCGGAGCTGCCGGCGCGCTGGGAGCTGTTGACGATCGACGGCCACGGGATGCGGCTGCGGCTCCTGCCGTCGATGGACGTCCGGCTGGCGGACGGTGCCGCGGTGCGGACGCGCGCCGAGCTCGAGGCGCCAGGCGGCGGGGTGGGCGCGGCGGGCGCGGCGGCGGCCGCGGCGCGGGTGCTCGAGGTGCCGCTGGCCGCCGGGGGCCGCGGCAAGGTGATGA
>DASZXE010000123.1:0-8654 GCA_035546475.1 Kofleriaceae bacterium | reverse complement strand
GCCGTCACGCCGCGGCTGCTCGCCACCCCGCCGCGGCCCGCGTCCACCGCGTGGCGCATCGTCACGCCGCGCGGTCAGCGCGATCCGCCGCCGCTGCAGGTCGACGCCGATCACGCGCACGGTCAACCGGTCGCCGACCTTCACCAGCTCGCTCGCGTCCTTCACGAACCGGTCCGACAGCCGCGAGATGTGCACGAGGCCGTCCTGGTGAACACCGATGTCGACGAACGCGCCGAACGCCGTCACGTTCGTCACCACGCCCTCGAGCACCATGCCCTCCTTCAGGTCCTCGAGCGTCGTCACGTCGTCGCGGAACTTCGGCGGCGTGAACTCCGCGCGCGGATCGCGGCCCGGCTTGCCGAGCTCGCCGACGATGTCGCGCAAGGTCGGCTCGCCGACGCCCTCGCCGACGTACTTCGTCAGATCGATCGTCTCGATCGCCGCCTGGTTGCCGATCAGCGCGCCGACCTCGAGCCCGAGGTCCGCCGCCATCTTCTCGACGAGCGCGTACCGCTCCGGGTGCACCGCCGACGCGTCGAGCGGCTGCTCGCCGCCGCGCACGCGCAGGAAGCCGGCGCACTGCTCGAACGCCTTCGGCCCGAGCCCGCTCACGTCGAGGAGCTGCTTGCGCGAGTGGAACGGCCCGTGCTGGTCGCGGTGGACGACGATCTTGCCGGCCAGCGACTTGCCGATGCCGGCCACGTAGCCGAGGAGCTGCGCGCTCGCGGTGTTCAGCTCGACGCCGACGCGGTTGACGCAGCTCTCGACGACCGCCTCGAGCTTGCGCGCGAGCAGCGGCTGGTGGACGTCGTGCTGGTACTGGCCGACGCCGATCGCCTTCGGCTCGACCTTCACCAGCTCGGCGAGCGGGTCCTGCAACCGCCGCGCGATCGAGATCGCGCCGCGGATCGTCAGGTCGAGGTCGGGGAACTCCGCGCGCGCCAGGTCCGACGCCGAGTAGACGCTCGCGCCCGCCTCGTTGACCGACACGACGTACTTGTCGGCGAGGCCGTTGGCGGCGAGCAGCTTGCGCACGAAGCCCTCCGCCTCGCGGCCGCCGGTGCCGTTGCCGACCGCGATCGCCGCCGGGTTCCACTGGGTGATGAACGCGCCGAGCTCGGCGCGCGCGCGCTCGAGCTGCGCCTCGCCCTGCGTCAGGAAGACGGTGAGGCTGGCGAGGTAGCGGCCGGTCGCGTCGACGGCGGCGCACTTGCAGCCGGTGCGCAGGCCGGGATCGATGCCGATCACCGCGCGGCCACCGAACGGCGGCGCGAGCAGGAGGTGGCTCAGGTTGTCGGCGAACACCTCGACCGCGGCGACGTCGCTGCGCTGCTTCAGCTCGGCGCGGACGTCGTTCTCGATCGCGGGCGCGAGCAGCCGCTGGTAGGCGTCGGCGACCGCCTCGCGCAGGAGCGCCGCCCACGGCGACGCCTCGTTCACGCCGGCCAGCCGCTCGATCGCGCCGATCATCGCGGGCGCGCCGCCGTCGGGCTCGAGGTGCGCGCGGAGGACGCCCTCCGCCTCGCCGCGGCGCACGGCGAGGAACCGGTGCGACGGGATGGTCGCGACCGGCTCGCGGTAGTCGTAGTACGGCTCGTACTTGGTCGGCTCCTGGATCTTGTCGGCGACGCCGGCGGAGACGACCGCGCCGGCGGTGAAGCCCGCGCGGACCGCGGCGCGCACGGCGGCCGTCTCGGCGACGACCTCGGCGGCGATGTCGCGCGCGCCGGCGAGCGCGTCGGTGGTCGTGCCGACCTCGCGCTCGGGCGAGACGAACGCGGCGGCCTCCGCCTCGGGGTTGCCGTCGGCCGGCTGGTCGAGGATGCGGCGGGCCAGGGGCTCGAGGCCGCGCTCGCGCGCCTTCTGCGCCCGCGTCTGCCGCTTCGGCTTGTACGGCAGGTAGAGGTCCTCGAGCGCGGCCTTGCTGTCGGCGGCGGCGATCGCGGCCGCCAGCTCGGGCGTCAGCTTGCCCTGGCCGGCGATCGCGTCGCGGATCGTCGCGCGGCGCTGCTCGAGCTCGACGCGGTAGGCGCGGCGCTCCTCGATCGCGCGGAGCTGGACCTCGTCGAGGCCGCCGGTGCGCTCCTTGCGGTAGCGGGCGATGAAGGGGACGGTCGAGCCCTCGTCGAGGAGCTCGACGGCGGCGCGGACCCCGGCGACGGGCAGGCCCAGCTCGCGGGCCAGATCGGGGACGGGGTCGTAGGCGGGCGCGGTCGGCGCCCCGGACGCGGTCGACGCGGTCGAATCGGTGGTCATGGCGCTCTCTCGAGACGGGCTACGGTACGTTCACGGCGGCGCAGCGACGTCGTCGGTGCGCGGGCCGACGACCGTAGCCTCCGGCCCGGCCGCATGCAACCGGGTCGAACACCCGCGAGCGGGCACGGGCACGGGCACGGGCACGGGCACGGGCACGGGCACGGGCACGGGCACGGGCACGGGCACGGGTTTCGTGTGATATGCGAGGCCATGGCCCTGTCTCGTGCCGACGATGCCCTGATCTCCCGGCTGCCGAAGGTCGAGCTGCACCTCCACATCGAGGGCACGCTCGAGCCGGCGATGGTGGTGGCGAAGGCCGCCAAGCACGGCGTGGTCCTCCGCTACCCGTCGGTGGAGGCGCTCAAGGCCGCCTACCAGTTCACCGACCTGCAGTCGTTCCTCGACCTCTACTACGCCGGCTGCGACGTGCTGCGCGACGAGGAGGACTTCTACGACCTCGCGTGGGCGTACTTCGAGCGCGCGCACGCGGACAAGGTCGTCCACGCCGAGCTCTTCTTCGACCCGCAGACGCACACCGACCGCGGCATCGCGATGGCGACCGTCATCGCCGGGCTGCGGCGCGCGCAGGCGGCCGCCGAGCGCCGCTTCGGCCTGACGAGCAAGCTCATCCTCTGCTTCCTCCGCCACCAGTCCGAGGAGGCGGCGTTCGCCACCCTCGACGCGGCGCGGCCGTTCCTCCACGCCATCGCCGGCGTCGGCCTCGACTCCGGCGAGCAGGGCAACCCGCCGTCGAAGTTCGCGCGCGTCTTCGCGGCGGCGCGCGCGCTCGGGCTGTCGCCGGTGGCGCACGCCGGCGAGGAGGGCCCGCCCGCGTACATCCGCGAGGCGCTCGACGTCCTCGACGTCGTCCGGATCGATCACGGGGTGCGCTGCGACGAGGAGCCGGCGCTCGTCGAGGAGCTGGCCAGGTCGCGCGTGCCGCTCACCGTCTGCCCGCTGTCGAACGTGAAGCTGTGCGTCTACAAGACGATGGCGGATCACAACCTCGCGCGGCTGCTGGCGGCGGGGCTGTGCGTGACGGTCAACTCCGACGACCCGGCCTACTTCGGCGGCTACATCGCCGACAACTACCGCGCGGTCGCCGACGCGCTGCCGATCGGCGCCGCCGAGCTGGTGCAGCTCGCGCGCAACGCCGTCGAGGCGTCGTGGCTGCACGCCGACCGCAAGGACCAGCTCCAGGCGGCCATCGACGAGGCGGCGGAGGGCGCGCTGTGAGCGCCGGCGATCCGGGCGCGCCGCCGCCCGCCGCGCCGACCGCGCTCGCGCCGATCGCCCGGCCGACGTCGCTGGCGTCGCAGCGCCGCTACCGCATCAAGCGGAAGTTCTGGTCGATCTTCGAGCGCACCTTCCGCGTGCTGTCGCCCGACGGCCAGCTCTACATGCTGGTCAAGCACCCGGTCTTCCGGCTGCGCGAGGAGTTCGTGGTCTACGGCGACGAGGCGAAGGCGCGGCCGCTCCTGCGGGTGAAGTCGCGGCAGGCGCTCGCGATCAACTTCACCTACGACGTCTCCGACGCGGCGACCGGCGAGCTGCTCGGCTCGGTGCAGAAGCGCGGGCTCAAGTCGATCGTGCGCGACGCCTTCATCCTCCTCGATCCGGCCGGCGCCGAGATCGGCCGCGCCGAGGAGCAGGGCCACTCGGTGCTGCGCCGCTTCATCCCGCTCCTGACGTCGAAGCACGCGATCTTCGTCGAGGGCCAGCAGGTCGCCTTCATCCGGCAGATCTTCCGGTTCTTCACGAAGGAGTTCGAGGTCGAGCTCGAGCCGTCGCGGGTCGACCCGCGCTTCGTCCTCGCCGTGGCGCTGCTCGCGCTCATCGCCGAGGCGCGGCGCGAGGACGCCCGCTGATCCGACGGACCTGACCGCTGACCGCCGCCGCCGCCGGGGAGCGGCGATCGGCCTTGACGCCCGCCGGCCGGCGTCGTATTTAACCTGTACGTTAAATACGATGTCGCCCCGCGCCACCGCCTCTGCTCCTGCTCCTGCGACGGCCGGCCCCGGCTCCGCGGCGCTCGACGCCACGTTCGCGGCGCTCGCCGATCCGACGCGGCGGGCGATCGTCGCGCGGCTCGCCGCCGGCGAGGCGACCGTCCTCGAACTCGCGGCGCCGTTCGCGATCAGCCTGCCGGCGATCTCGCGGCACCTGAAGGTCCTCGAGCACGCCGGCCTCATCAGCCGCGGCCGCGACGCCCAGCGCCGCCCGTGCCGGCTCGAGGTCGGCGCGCTGCGCGACCTCGCGGCGTGGGCCCAGCACACCGAGCAGGCGTGGCAGCAGCGCCTCGATCGCCTCGACGACTACCTGCGCGTGCTGCAGGCGCGCGAGGCCCGCAAACCGAAGGAGAAACCATGACCGCCGATCGCACCACCTGGTCGCTCGACCGCGAGGTCGTCCTCTCGCGCGTCGTCGACGCCCCGCGCGACCTCGTCTTCCGCGCGTGGACCGACGCCGACCACCTCGGCCGCTGGTTCGGCCCCGCCGGCTTCACCTGCACCACGCGCGAGGCCGACGTCCGCGAGGGCGGCACCTGGCGGTTCGAGATGCGCGCCCCCGACGGCACGATCTTCGACAACCGCATCGTCTTCGTGACCGTGCGCGCGCCCGACCTGCTCGTCTACGACCACGGCCACGACCGCGACGACGATCCGGACCGCTTCCGCGTCACGATCACGTTCGACGAGCAGACCGACGGCAAGACGGTGCTCACCCTCCGCCAGCTCCACCCGACCGCCGAGCGGCGCAAGGCGGTCATCGGCTTCGGCGCGGTCGCCTTCGGCTACCAGACCCTCGACAAGCTCGCCCGCTTCCTCGCCGAGCCGGGTCGCGGCTGAACCGCGCACCGGCGATCGCGTCACCGCCGGCGCCGGGTCAGGGATCGCCGAACAAGGCGCCGCTGATCGAGCGCATCAGGTGGGGCGGCTCGCCGACGCCGCGGACCCACGCGGCCAGGCCGGCGTGGCCGTGGCGCAAGGTCACGTCGTACGTCGTCCCGTTGTCGGCCTGGTCCTCGGTCTCGAGGAGCTGCGGCGCCGACCAGGCCGTGCCGTCGAAGCTGGCGCCGTGCATCGACTCCCAGCCACCGTTGGGTTCCTGCTCGCTCCACACGACCAGCGCGTGGTCGCCGGAGATGGCGACGGCGCCGCCGGTGTCGACGCCCGCGACGGCCACCGCCGGCTGCCAGGCGCCGCCGGTGTACCGGCGCGTCATCATCCGGCAGGTCGTCGCGCACTCGCGCCACGACAGCATCGCGTGGCCCTCGTCGTCGACGGCCAGGCTGGGATCGGCGCCGTTCTCCGACGGCGTGGTCGACATGACCTCGGGCGGGCTCCAGCCACCGTCGTGGCGCGCGGTGATCACCTCGGCGTCCTGGCCGTACGCGTCGCTGACCTCGAACATCGCGAGCGCGCGGCCGGCGGCGTCGATCGCCACCCGCCGCGGCAACGCCCGCCGGCTGGTCTCGGTGTCGAGCTGCACGGGCGGCTCCCACGTGCCGGCGTGGGCCGTCTTGCTGTAGGTCATGACGTCGCCCTCCGTGTGGATTCCCGGCCCCTCCCAGATCGCGACGACCCGCAGCTCGTCGCCGAGATCGGCCAGCGCGATCGACGGCCCCTCCGCGTAGGTCGCGTCGCCCGAGATCCGCACCGGCGCCGTCCACGCGCCGCCGGCCTCGCGGATCGAGGCGCCGATGGTCCGGACGTCGTTCGCGACGTCGACCCAGACCATCGCCGCGCTGCCGTCGTCGGCGAGCGCGATGGCGGACGGCTGCGCCGTGGTGTTCGCCTGCGCCGGGATGGCGTCGATCGTGCTCCAGCCCGCCGGCCATCCGGCCGAGGCGTCGAAGCTCGCCACCTCGATCGGCTGCGCGTGGTCGCCCCACCAGGTGACGACCGCGTCGCCCGCGGCGTCGACGGCGAGGACCGGGTTCGCCGCGTTCGTCGTGCCGTCGTTCAGGCGGAACAGCGGGTCCCAGGCGGCGGTCGCGGCCACCCACCGGCGCGCCCAGACCTCGTGGTCGCCGTAGAAGACCAGGTAGATGTCACCGTTCGGCGCGGTCGCGAGCTTCGGGGCGAAGCCGCCGGTGTCGGTCGCCCCGATGGCGTCCGGCGGCCGCCAGCCGGCCGCGACCGGCGTGGTGCCACCGTCGTCGCCGCTGCACGCCGCCGCCGCGAGGAAGAGAGCTGCCCAGAGGGCCGACGATCGCGCGGGCATGATGACCTCCAGACACCGAGATCCCGAGCCGAGCTCGGGCCGGGGTCGTGCTGTGCCGAGATCGTCCGGGGTGCCTCCCCGAGGTCGATCGACGAGAGGGCTGGTGCTGGTCAACTCTACTGAGTGCTTCTCGGACGCCGCGATTATGATCGAATCGTCACGGCGTGCACGTTCGTGCGGACCGGCGGCCGGCGGCCGGTGGTGCGCGGTCAGTGGGTGACGTACGGGCGGGTCTGGACGATGTAGAGGTCGTCGCCGACGAAGACCCACTCGAGGTCGAGCGGGCGGTCGGTCGGGAAGAGGCTCTTCAGGCGGGTGGCGGCGGTGCCGAGGATGAGCGCGCGCTTGTTGTCGAGGATCGGCTTGCCCTTCTGCGGGTTCGGGACCTCGCGCACGCCGCCGCGGGCGTCGAAGACGAGCATGGTGTCCTCGTCGGAGCGCGACAGCACCCGCAGGCCGTGGTTGTGCGAGTCGTAGAGCAGGCTCTCCGGCACCTTCTGGCCCTCGACGACGCGGAGGCCGAGGCCGCTCTTGGCGTTGATCGTGTACGTCACCTTGTCGGACGGGTCGGTCGGGTGGACCGTGACCAGCACGCCGGCGGCGGTCGCGTCGATGCCGATCTGCACGAGCACCGCGCCGTAGACGCGCGTGTGATCGATCTGGAACAGCTCGCGCTCCTCGTAGGCGCGCAGGTTCCACACGCTGGCCCAGACCGCCTTCACCGCGTCGCCGACGGCGTCCGCGCCCTTCACGTTCGGGATCGTGTCGTAGAGGCCGGCGCCGTTGAAGCCGGGCAGGTCCTCGGCGTTCGTCGAGCTGCGCACGAAGACGCCGCGGCCGGCGTCGCCGCCGGTCAGCTCGCCGAGCCGGGTGGCGAGCAGCGCCGCGAACGCCGGGTCGAGCGGCGCCGCGATGATGTCGGCGCGCAGCTTCGCGAGCTGCGCCTTGCGGTAGGCGGCGTCCTTGCGGAAGCGGTCGTCGGCGAGCAGCGCGGTCACCCGCCTGTCGAAGCCGTGCTGCTTCATGTGCTGGTCGTAGTAGTGGATCGGCACGCCGAAGCCGGGCGGCACCTGGAAGCCGGGCAGCTTGCCGTGGACGACCTCGCCGAGGTTGGCGGCCTTGGTGCCGTAGGCGGTGACGTCGGTGGCGCGCAGCGCGTCGAGACCGCGGAGGTCGGTCGCGGTCAGGTCGGCCTCGGGCAGGAGCACGGTGCGGGCCGCCTTCGCGCGGGCGTCGCGCGCCGCGATCTCGGCGGGCGTCGCCTCGCGCAGCGTCATGCCGGCGCCGGTCGCCTCGAACCAGACGACCTTGCCGGCGAGCGCGCCGTACGTCGCGGTCGCGCCCTTCTGGCCGACGTCGGGGACGCCCCACGCCCGCGCGCGCAGGCTCACGTGCGACAGCGGCGTCGAGAAGGTCTCCGACACGATGCCGGCCACCGGCGTGATGTCCGGCAGCGACTCGGGGAGGATCACGACCTCGTCGGGCGAGAAGGTCAGTTCCTCGTAGTCGACGCCCTTCGGCACGACGCGCAGCGTGCCGACCGCCGTGCCTGGATTGAAGACCTGGTAGGCAGCGCCCTTGTAGAGCTGGTCATTCGTGATGACCGGGATGCCCTTCAGTTGCAGCGCCACCTTCTCCTGATAGGTCGAGTCGGGGCGATAGAGCACCTTGTCGCCGGCGTAGAAGGTCTCGCGCATGCGCTTGTAGGCGTGCGTGACGTGGGCGGCGGTGACGATGTCGCCCTCCCAGAAGGCCAGTGTCCACTGGTCGGAGGACAGGTGGTGCGTGAGGTAGAGCATCATGAACTCGGTCTTGTTCGGCCCGTAGTTCTTGTCGAAGCGCTTGTTGGCCTCCTTCGTGCGCTCCGTCCTGTAGAGCTCCTTGAAGATGAAGTCCTTGTGGATCGGGTAGACGTCGACGTCGAAGTAGTAGACGGCGTCGGTCTTGAGATCGATGACGAACTTGGTGAAGCGCTCGCCGCCGAGCTCCTTCGAGTAGGCGAGGAAGTCGGCCTCGCTGTCGAGGCGCGGCGTCCACAGCTTGCGCGGCGGCGCGGCGACGACCTCCGGCGGCGGTGGCGGCGGCACGACGGCGACCGCGGCGTCGACGGCCGGCGGCGATGACGCGGCAGCAGCGTCGGTGGCCGCGACCGCAGCGCCCGGCGCGGCGTC
>DASZXE010000122.1:0-2460 GCA_035546475.1 Kofleriaceae bacterium | reverse complement strand
GCCGAGCGCGACCGCGCGCTCGTCGAGCACCAGGCCGCGATCAAGCAGCGCGACGAGCACCTGGCCGAGGCCGCGGCGCAGCTCGACGAGCTCGAGCGCGAGAACGCGACCTACCAGGAGCAGGTCCTCAAGGCCCACCAGAAGATCAAGGCCGACGAGGCGCTGGTCGCCCGCGCCAAGAAGGCGCTCGCCATCGCGCTCACCAGCCTCGACGAGCAGAAGTAGCCGGAAGGCCGGCGCGTCGACGGGTCGCCGTCAGTCCGCCGTCAGTCCGCCGTCAGTCCCGCGCCAGTCCGCCGTCAGTCCGACGACGCGCCGTTGTACCGCTGGTCCTCGCGCGTCGTGACGTACAGCTCGTAATCGCGCAGCTCGAGCTCGAGCGGGAGCTGCGCGTCGGTCGCGAAGGTGCCGTCGCTGGCGGTGGCGCCGCGGCCGACGACGATCGCGTCCTCGCCGCCGCGGCCGGCGGGCGCGAGCAGCACGTCGACGCGGACGCCCGGCACCGGCCCGCCGCGCGCGTCGACGCGCCCCTCGACGTGCAGCGTCTCGCCGCGGTAGCCCTGCGTGTCGGCCGTCGTGATGAGCACGGTGGGCGTGATCTTGTCCGGATCGGCGGTGCGGGCGCCGCGGCCGGGCGTGACGATGTCGTCGAAGGCGCCGCTGCCGCTGCCGCTGCCGTCGCCGCTGCCGTCGTCGTCGAGCGTGCCGAAGTCGCCGCTCGCCGGGCCGTCGCCCGGCTTCTTGTGGGCGTCGTCGAGCTGGTTCGCCGACAGCCCGCCGATCTTGCCCTCGAGCCGCGTGTAGCCCTGATCGTACTGCTTCGGCTTGGGGAACGGATCGTCGGCGCGCGGCCGGTGGATCGACTTGTCCTCGGCGTTCGACACCTGCATCTCGAGCGCGGCGCCGCCGAGGTCGATGCGCTGCCAGCCGCGGTCGGGGAACCAGACCTCGACGAACGCGTGCGCCTCGTTCGTCACCATGCGCGTCGGGATGCCAGCGGCGAGCGCGGTGACGAGGAACGTCGCCGAGCGGTGGCGGCAGACGCCAGCCTGGTTCTCGAACAGGTCCCAGTAGATGTCGCCGGTCGGGTGCGGGATCGGCTTGGCCTCGAACGCGCGGTGGTAGGCGACCAGCTTGTTGAACGCCTCGCCCAGCTCGTCGTGCGCCGGATCGATGTCGAGCACCCGCAGGCCGCGGCGGCCGGCCGCCTCCACCTCGGGCGGCAAGGTCGGCAGCAGGTTCTCGAGCTGCGCGCGGCGGCGCACCTCGGCGAGCGAGTAGTCGCGCGTCGGCAACGACGGCGCGAAGTAGCCGGCGTCGGCGTCGGCGAGGAAGACCAGCCGCACCTGGCCGTGGGCGCCGCGGTCGTCGCTGCGCACGTAGAAGTTGTCGGCGCCGTCCTTGCTGAAGATCAGGCTCACCGTCGGCTGCGTCTCGTACGAGAGGATGCGCATGTCGGGCGCCACCGACGGGATCGCGACCGGCTTGCCGGACGACAGGTCGATCATCAGCGAGCCCCAGAAGCGATCGCGGCTGCGATCGGTGGCGCCGCCGACCGGCCGGTCGATCCTCGTCGACGGGTCGCGCAGGATCGCGCGGTAGTCGCTGGCGACGGTGTCGAGCGCGCTCATGCGCTTGAACGGCATCACGTCGGGGTTGAAGACGCTGACGTAGTGGAGCGTGCCGTCGCTGCCGGTGTTGTAGTCGGGGCGGTCCTCGGTCATGCGGTCGGTCGCGAAGCCGTCGCGGCCGAACACCGGCTCGCCCGCCTCGCGGCCGTTCATCTCCGGCTCGGGCAGCATCTTGTCGCCGGCCGCGAACGCGTCCGGGTTCTTGCCGGCGACCGGATCGTCGCCGATGAGCGGCGACGGGTCGGGGCCGCCGGGCGCGGGCAGGTCCTCGTGGAGGATCGGCGCCTTGTCCTGCGCGGTCGCCACCGCCGCCGCGCCGGCGGCCACTGCGACGGTCGCGAGCGCGGCGCGCCACGCGAAGCCTCCGGTCCTGCGCATGGGCATGATTCTACGATGTGGACACCGGCCTGCCAGCGCCGGTTCCCGGTATGCTGGCGACAGCGATGCTCGCAGACCGCCAGGCCCGGCTGGCCGCCGGCACGCTGGCCTGCGTCTCCGCGGGCGGGCAGCTCGCTGCCAGCGCGGCGGACGCCTGGTTCCTGTCGGCGATCGGCCCCGGGCAGCTCGGCACCGCGATCGCGGCGTCGAGCCTGCTGGTCGCGGTCGTCCTCGGCGTGGTGGGCGCGGTCGGCGATCGGCGCGACCGCCGGCGACTGCTGGTCGGGCTGTCGGCCGGCGGCGTGGTGCTGCTGCCGGCGCTCGCGTTCGCGCACGGCCTCGGGCCAGGTCCGGCGGCGGTGGTCGCGCTCATCGCCGTCAAGCAGCTCCAGGCCGCCGTCGAGCTCGGCTTCTGGATCGCCGCCGCCGAGCGGTTCGACGCGCGGGCGAC
>DASZXE010000121.1:0-3344 GCA_035546475.1 Kofleriaceae bacterium | reverse complement strand
GCCACCGGCGTGTAGGTCCCGGCGATCAGCAGGTAGATGCCCGCGTGGTCGAGCCGGGCGAGCCACGTGCGGACGCGCGGCCGCCACGTCGGGCGGTGGTAGAGCGCGCTCGCGCCGAAGCAACCGGCCAGGCAGCACGAGAAGACGATCGCCGAGGTCCGGGCGCGACCCGGCTCGGCCGTCAGCGTCAGCGGCACCGCGAGGCCGAGGGCGACGTAGAAGCCGAACTCGTGGAAGACGCCGCGTAGACGCGGCTTGATCCGCGCTGGCTCCATTGCAGGACGATACCGCCCCTTCCTCGGAACGAGCTGTAAAACCTGCGCGGCGAGCCGCAGGACCAGACCTTGTGTCGACTCGACACGAGGTCTGCGGGCCGGGGTCGCGCCCACTCGCCGGCGGCTGCTAGGCCGGCGCGGCGATCGTGGTGCGCGCCTTGGCGACCTTCACCGCGGCGGAGAGCCCCTCGATGTCGTAGGCGCCGTGGTGGCGCCGGCCGTTGATGAAGAACGTGGGCGTCCCGGAGACGCCGCTCAGGTCGGCCGAGTCGACGTCCCCCGAGACGTGCGCCGTGCCCGAGTGCTTGCGGAGGGCCTCCTGGACCTGGTCGACGTCCAGGCCGAGCTCGCGCGCGTAGCCGAGGAGGTCGCGCGCCGTCAGGCGGTCCTGGTGGTCGAAGAGCAGGTCGTGGTACTCCCAGAACGCGCCCTGGTCGGCGGCCGCCTCCGCCGCCTCGGCGGCGAGCTGGGCGTGCGGGTGCACGTCCGTCAGCGGCAGGTGCCGCCAGACGTAGCGGATGTCGCCGTGCTCGGCGAGCAGCTCGCGGAGCACGCTCTCGGCCCGTCCGCAGTACGGGCACTCGAAGTCGCCGTACTCGACGATGGTCACCGGCGCCTCCGCGGGCCCGCGGATGTGGTCGCGCTCGGGGTCGACGGGAACGGCCAGGTCGATGATGGGGTCGGCCGTCCCAAGCAGCGCCACGGTCCGCAGCCGCCGCGGCAGGCGGACGAGCAGCCGGAACAGGCCCCAGCTCGCGGTCGACGCCACGAGCGCGGCCGTGAGGATCCCGAGCTTCGCCTCCTCGAGGCTCGCGCCGTGGAACGCGAGGGTTGCGATCAGCAGCGCGACGGTGAACCCGATGCCCGCGACGGCGCCCGCGCCCGCGACGGCGCCCCACCCGACCGGAGGCCGCAGCCGGCCGCGCGTGGCGCGGGTCACGAGCCACGCCGTCGCCGAGACGCCGACCGGCTTGCCCACGACGTAGCCGACGGCGATGCCGAGCGTGATCGGCGTCGTGTAGGCGTGGGCGAGGAACCCGCCGTCGATCGCGATGCCGCCGTTCGCGAGCGCGAACAGCGGCACGATCACGTAGCTCGTCCAGGGGTGGTAGAGCTGCTGGAGGATCTCGTTCGGCGAGAGCGCCGACTCGAGCCCGACGCGCGCTTCGCGCGCCAGCTCCGGCGTCGGCTGCTCGCGGAAGAGGCGGAACAGGTCGCTGGCGCGCTCGAGATCGCCGCGTGCCGCCGGGTAGGCGTACGTGAGCAGGCCGAGGACGAGGCCGGCGACGACGGGGTCGACGCCCGACTTGTAGAGCGCCTCCCAGCCGGCGGCGCCGAGCGCCATGTACACGAGCCCGACGCGGACGCCCGCAGCGCGCACGACGAGCACCACGGCGAGGACGCCGAGCGCGACGAGCAGCGACCACCACGAGACGGCACCGGTGTAGAACGCCGCGATCACCAGCAGCGCCACGACGTCGTCCACGACGACCACCGTGAGCATGAAGGCGCGCAGGCGGTCGGGGAACCGCGGGCCGACCAGCGCGAGCAGTCCCAGCGCGAACGCGGTGTCGGTCGACATGGCGATCCCCCACCCGTGGGCGGACGGCTTCGACGCGTTGAACGCCGCGTAGATCGCGACCGGCACGAGCATCCCGCCGATCCCCGCCAGCAGCGGGAGGGCGACGCGCCGGCGCTCGCGCAGCTCGCCCATGTCGAACTCGCGGCGCGCCTCGAGCCCGATGACGAAGAAGAAGAAGGTCATCAGGCCGTCGTTGATCCAGTGCCGCGCGTCCTGGACGACGCCGTGGCCGGAGACCGTCACGGCGATCGTCGCGTCCCAGACCCGGTCGTACGACCCGGCGTCGACGTTGACCCAGACGAGCGCCGCGACCGTCGCGGCCAGCAGGATGGCCGCGCTGCCCGTCTCCGTGCTCAGGAAGTCGCGGAGCGGCGTGTCGAGGTGGCGCCCCCACGCGGTGCGCCCGGTGAGCCGCTGTTCCGTGACGTCCGCGTCCGTCATGCCGTCATTCTGGCGACGGCGGCCGGGCCGCGAGCCGCCCTCAGCCGGGCAGGTGGATCGTCGCGACGCCCTGCGGCACGCTCGGCAGCAGGCCGTGCGGCCAGGCGCCCGGGACGACCGGCGCGCCGGGCGCGGCCGTCGTCGCGTAGACCTGGCGCGTGTCCTCGAAGATCCGCACCGTCTTGCCCCGCGCCGAGGCGGGCAGGACGAGCCGGAAGTTGCCGTTCCGGTCCGGCCAGTTGCCGCCGACCGGGACGATGACGCCCTTCGGCCCCTGGACGCCGACGAGCAGGCCCTCGTAGATCGCCCCCGGCCGCGTCGTCGGCGTGCTCGGCACCGGGTTGCCGACGGCCGCCGGGAGCTGGAAGTCGACGCGGGCGCTGCGGAGCGCCTTGAACTTGACGGTGACGCCGAGCGGCGCGCCGTACGCGACCTTGTCGAGCGTCACCTGCATGCTCAGCGGCACCGGGTCCTCGCCGCCCTGGTCGGACGCGGTGTAGAAGGACCGGTACTCGCCGTTCGCGTTCGACGGCTGCGAGAACGTCCAGAAGTTCCGGTCGGCGGTGCGGGTGACGACGAACGCGTTCTGGACGGGCTTGCCCGCCGAGTCGGTGATGCGGCCGGTGAGCTGGTAGGTGTAGAGCACGACCGGCGGCGGAGCGACGCCCGTCGAGTTCGCCAGGTGGCCGGTGAGGACGACCGTGTTGCCCTTCCCGGCGCGGGCCTTCAGGTTCGACACGCCGTAGGCGACCGTGAACGCGGCGCCGGCGCGCTGGACCGCCGCGCGCTGCCCTGCCGTCAACGGCCTGCCGCCGACTCGCGCGGCCTTCGCGCTGGCGACCGAGACGACGTGGCGACGCGCGAGCGTGTAGTCGGCCGGGTAGGAGAAGCTGCCGTCGGCCGCCGTCGCGCTGGGCACGACGTACGAGTCGACGCGGATCCGCGCGTTGGCGACGGGCTTGCCGGACAGGAGGAGCCGGCCGGTCACCGGGACGGTGTCGTTCGAGGACGGCGTCCAGCCGCGCACCGTGATCTGGGTCGTGCTC
>DASZXE010000120.1:0-1648 GCA_035546475.1 Kofleriaceae bacterium | reverse complement strand
GCGCCTCGGCGTCGGCGGCGGTCGTCCCCGGCCACAGGCCGAGCGCGACGCCGCGGTGGGCGGGCGCCGGCCCCGGTGGCCGGGCGCTGCACGCGGACCCGCGCTCGCCGGCGCGCGAGCCCTCGACTATTTTTTTGCCGGCGCCGTCGTCTCGAGCTTGTGCAGCGACGCGGCGAGCGCGTCGTTCACCGCCTGCTCGATCGCGGTGTCGAGGTTGAAGGCGCGGTCCTTGTCGCGGACCTTCTTGCCCATGTCGGCCTTCACGGTCGAGCCGCCGTCGCCGGTGAACGCCATCGTGCGGACCGGGATCACCTCGCCGAACATGCGCAGGCCGAGCCGGATCGTCAGCCGCAGCTCGACCCGGTCGCCCGGGTCCATGTCCTCGACGGTCTCCTCGTAGCTGTTGACCTCGATGTTCACCCGGTAGGCGCCGTCGATCTTCTGCCTGGCGAGGTACTTGCGCCACACCGGCATGCCGGCGGTGTCGTCGGGCGGATCGGTCAGCGACGCGACGAGCTGCGGGTGGGTCGCGAGCACCTTCTGGGCCTGGGTGCGGATCGCGTCGACGACCGCCGGGTCGACGGTGACGCCGTCGGCCGCCTTCACCTCGACGAGCGCGAAGTAGTAGCGCTTGGGCCTGGCCGCCCGCGCGGCGTGCGGCGCGGCGACCAGCAGCGCGGCGAGCGCGGCGAACGCGAGCGCGAGGACGAGTCCCTTGCCGTTCGCGCGAGCGGTCGCGCGCGCCGGCGCGGGCGCGCGGCCGCCTCGAACGATCCCGTCGCGCGCGTCATCCGCGCTCCTTGCAGCTCGCTCTCGCTGTGCAGCCATGGCGCGCATCATGCCGCGCAACGACGCGCGCGTGGTACGTTTCCTTCATGAAGGCCCGCCGCTGGCCCGACGTGGTCATCGTGACCGCGATCGCGGCGCTGGCGGCCTTCGGCGTCTGGGCCCTGTGGGGTGAGCAGCTCGGCCTGCGCTCCGACCACGAGCGGGATCGGGCGCAGCCGACCCGGGTGCAGGTCCGGGACTTCTCGACCTGAGCGTCGTCGAGGGCTCCGACAGGGCCCCCGGCGGCTTGACCCCCGCTTTCGAGAAACGCTAGGGTTTTCGGGCCCTGGGGCGCGATGCCCGCGTCTGCCCCGGACGGGAGTGTCCATGTTCGCGATCGTCATCACCGAGAAGGGCGGCGAACAGCGCCGCATCAATTTCAACAAGGCGGAGATCACGATCGGCCGGGTCCAGGGCAACGACATCGTGCTGCCCAAGGGCAACGTGTCGAAGCGGCACGCCCGCATCGTGCTCAAGGACGGCAAGTTCATCATCGTCGACCTGAAGAGCACCAACGGCACCTACGTCAACGGGCGCAAGATCACGAGCCCGCTCGTCGTGAAGGAGGCCGACAAGATCTACATCGGCGACTTCATCATGGGCGTCGAGGAGGATCAGGGCGACGTCATCGAGGACGACAACATCGCCGACGAGGTGCCGGAGACGCCGCCGCCGGGCCCGGCCCCGCAGGCGCCCGCCTCGCGCGAGCCGGCTCCGATGCGGATGGACGCGATGGAGCGGCCGCGCGAGCTGGCGCCGATGCCGCGGCCGGAGCCCGCCGGTGGCGCCGCGTCGCCGGAGCTGTTGCGCGCCGCGCTCG
>DASZXE010000119.1:0-2106 GCA_035546475.1 Kofleriaceae bacterium | reverse complement strand
AGCTCGAGCTCACATGGGGTGTGGTCGTGCAAGGCGCCGCGCTTCCTCTGCAGGCGAGCGGCGCCGTGCTCGGCCTCCGAGATCGCATCTACGTGCGCGTCGTGAACACGAGCCGCGACACCCTCTACGTCCACCTGTTCGACGTCGGCACCCGCCGCAAGGTCGCGCGGCTGAGCGGTGAGGCGCTGTTCGGCGTCGAGGTGCGCGGGCACGAAGGCCACACGTTCGGCGCGACGCCCGGCGGTGCGCTCACCGGCTTCGGGCTGGCCTGGCCCGACGGGGTGCCGCGCGAGCCGCCGCGCCCGGAGGAGCTGTACGTGATCGCCGCGCGGCGCGGCGTCAACCTCGGCGCGCTCGAGACCGAGCAGGCGATCGCCGCGGTCGCGACGCGCGGCGGCCCGGTCGGGCAGGCGCGCGCGGTCGGTACGCGCGACGCGAGCGCGCTGCGCACCGACGGCTACCTCGCCCGGCGGATCGAGCTCACGCTGCGGCCGGTCGACGCGGCGCTGGCGAGCGCCGACGCGGCGGTCGCCGGGCCGCGCGATTGACCCGCACGCGCAGCGACTCCTACACTCGCCGGCGTGGAACACGGCCGCGGCGCGCCGTCGGCTTCCGGGCCTCCGGGCTCGGGCAAGCGCACCGGCGCCGACGGCGCCGACGGCGCCGCCACCGGTGCCGCGCGGGATCGGCCGGCGGCCGGGCCGCGCCGCCACACCGGCCGCGTCGACGAGGCGCGAGAGCAGGCGGTGCTGGCTCTGTGGAAGCGCGGCCGGCGCGACGAGGCGTTCCGCGCGCTGATGGACCTGTACGGCGGGCCGCTGCTGGCCTACGCGCGGCGGATCGCGCGCGACGACGAGACCGCGCGCGACGTCCGCCAGCAGGTCTTCCTCGAGGTGTGGCGCGGGCTGGATCGCTTCGAGGCGCGCGCGACCCTGTGGACGTGGCTGTGCGCGATCACGCACAACCGCTGCCTCGACGCAGGGCGGCGACAGGGCCGGATCGTCGCAGGCGAGGTCGCCGTCGATTTCGAGGTATTGGCCGCCGCCGCCGATCCGTCAGAACCTCCGACGAGCCCCGGGCTGACCCATCAGCGACAGGCGCTCGAGCACTGCCTGCGCAAGCTGCCCGAATCCATCCGCCAGCAGGTCCTCATGCGTGCGTACCAGGGGCTCAGCTACGACGAGATCGGCACCATCGTGGGTGACCCCGCCGGAACGGTGCAGGTCCGCGTCGCCCGCGCGCTGCCGAAGCTGCGCCGGTGCCTGCGCGCGCAGGGGGTCGACCGATGACGATCCGCGACCGCGATCCGGACGAGCTGCTGGCTCCCGCCGACGACGAGGAGCGAGCCGAGGGCGACTGGCTGCTCGCCCGCGACGCCGATCCGGCAGCCGCGCCGCCGTCGCCGGAGCTCGCCCGCGAGCACGAGCAGCTCGCCGAGCTGCTCGCCACGCTGCCGGTCGGCCAGGACGACGATCGCTGGAAGGACGAGCTGCTCGCCGCCGCCCACGCCGACGACGCGAAGCGGGCGCCGCCGCCGCGCCGGCACCGGTGGCCGCAGCTCGTCGCGGGCGCCGGGGTGATCGCCGCCGGCGCGATCGTGCTGATCGTGGTGACGTGGCCGAAGCCCGCGGTCACCGAGCTCGACGTCCGCGCGGAGCGCGATCACCGGGTGCGCGGCGGCGTCGACGAGGTCGCGGTCGGCGATCACCTCATCGTGCGCGCGCGCCCCGCCGCCGACGGCGAGCTGCGCGTGTACGAGGGCGACCACCACCTCCTGCTCCGCTGCCCGGGCGCACCCGGCTGCGCCGCGGGCGCCCACCGCTGGAAGGTCGACCTCGTCGTGACCGCGCCGGTCGTCCACCACATCGTCCTCGCCGCCGGCGCCGTGCCGGCCGCCGCCGACGCCGGCTTCGGCGACTACGTCAAGGCCGCCCACGACGCCGGCGTCCGCATCCGCATCCAGCCGCCGATCGACGTCCACTGAGCGGCGCTGCGAGGCGAGGCGCTGCTCGCCGCGAGCGCCGCAGGTCAGGGGCCGACCGCCGCCAGCGCGGCGAGGTTGCGGCGCGCGGCCGGCCACCAGGGGGCGCGGAGGACGGCGAGGCG
>DASZXE010000118.1:0-8680 GCA_035546475.1 Kofleriaceae bacterium | reverse complement strand
GACGGGATGCCCGTGGACGAGTTGCCCGGCGAGCTGGCGCGGATCGGTGAGGACCTGCGAGCAGCACTGCTGGCGGGCACTTACCAGCCGCGGCCAGTGCGGCGGGTCACGATTCCCAAGCCTGACGGCGGCGAGCGCGAGCTCGGCATCCCGACGGTGATGGATCGGCTCGTCCAGCAGGCGATCCTGCAGGTGCTCGGCCCGCGCTTCGATGCCGGCTTCTCACCTCACAGCCACGGGTTCCGACCTGGACGCAGCGCGCACGGTGCGGTGCTCGAGGCGCAGCAGTACATCCAGGACGGCTACACGTGGGTCGTGGATGTGGACCTGGAGCGATTCTTCGACCGGGTCAACCACGACATGTTGATGGGGAGGCTGGCGAAGAAGATCGCGGACCGGCGGATGCTGGGCATCGTGCGGGCGTTCCTCACCGCAGGGATGATGTGCAACGGCGTGGTGTTCGACCGCGACGAAGGGACCCCGCAAGGGGGCCCGCTGTCGCCGCTCCTGGCCAACGTGCTCCTCGACGAGGTTGACCGGACCCTGGAAGCGCGGGGCCACCGCTTCGTGCGCTACGCCGACGACTGCAACGTCTACGTGCGGTCGCAACGCGCCGGCGAACGAGTGATGGCGCTGATGCAGAAGGAAATGGCGCGCCTACGGCTGAGGATCAACGCGGCCAAGAGTGCGGTGGACCGACCGTGGAACCGCAAGTTCCTCGGGTTCACGTTCCGCCAGGGTGGAGGCAACGTGCGCCGACGCGTCGCTCCTCGCGCGGTGGAGAAGCTGAAGGACCGAATACGCGAGCTGACCAGCCGGAATCGAGGCGCGAGCCTGCGCACGGTGATCAGCGACGTGGCGACCTACCTCCGCGGATGGCTGGGGTACTTCGGGATCTGCCAGGTGCCGACGCCGAGGCGAGACCTCGACGTCTGGATCAGGGCACGCCTCCGGATGCTCCAGCTCAAGCAATGGAAGCGAGGCACGACAGCGTATGCGGGCCTGGTGGCGTTGGGCGTCTCCGGCCCGGCCGGCACGCACACCGCCCGGAACGTCCGGCGGTGGTGGTTCGCGGCCCACTCGCCAGGAGCCAGCATCGCGATGCCGGTCGCCTTCTTCGATCGACTCGGACTCCCACGGCTCGCGCCCACGCGCTAGCCTCTCGAACCGCCCGGTGCGGACCCGCATGCCGGGTGGTGTGGCAGGGGACCGGCTTCCCGGCCCCTATGCCGAATCGGCTCGCGTCGTTCTGGGCTCACGTCGCTGCTCGGCGCGCGTCGTGCTCGGCGCGCGTCGGTTGGACCTCGCGTGCGCTGTTCGGCGCGCGTCGTTCTCGGCGCGCGTCGTGCTCGGCCGGCGGCGTCGACTGCGGTGCTCGACTGGCTCAGTGAGCCGCGGAGCCGGAGCCGGAGCCAGGGATGCGTGGGGCCGCGGAGCCGGAGCCGGCGGCGGGTGCGGCCGCGGAGCCGGAGCCGGCGGCGGGCGCGGCGGAGCCGGAGCCGGAGCCGGAGACCGGCGCCTGGCGCGGAGGATCCATGCGGTCGAGGCAGACGAACAGCGCGTGCTGGTAGTCCGCGGCCTCGTCCTCCTGCGCCTTGGTCGACTTTGGCTCGCCGAGCTTCGCGTACTCGTCGAGCTGCTGGTGCAGCCAGTGCTCGTGGTCGGCGCGCACCTGCTTCGCGCACGCCTGATCCTGACAGGCGCACGCGCGGTCGCGGAGCTGCTTCGACATGTCGATGATGGCCTGCACGCGCGGGTCCGCCGGGCCGCTCGGCGCCGCCACCGAGCCGCTGCCGCTGCCGCTGCTCGCCTTGCTCGAGGCCTTGGTCTTGCTGCAGCCGGCGACGGCGAGCGAGGCGGTGAGCGCGACGGCGATGCGGGCGAGCACGAGGCGAGGCGACATGCGCGTCAACCTAGCGCATCCATCCCGGCCGGCGCCATCGGCCGCGCGCGCCCGCGATCCGCGCCGCGTCCGCGCAGCCGCCCGCCCGTTTCGTCCTCGCCGCGTCCGCGCGCCCGCGTCGGCCCGCGCCCGCGCAGCCGCCCGCCCGTTCCGTCCTCGCCGCGCCCGCCTGCGCCGGCCCGCGGTCAGATCCGCTCGCAGAACTCGATGCGGCGCGGGACCTTGTACGGGGCGAGGTTGCGCGCGCAGTGGTCGATGATCTCCTCGGGCTGGCACTTGCTGGCGGTGACGACGCGCGCCACCACCATCGGGCCCGCCAGCGGATCCGAGACGACCAGCGCCTGCGCCGCCTTCACCTTCGGGAACGACTCGAGGCAACCCTCGACCTCGCCGAGCGCGACCCGCTTCCCCTCGACCTTCACGACGTCGTCCTCGCGGCCGGTCAGGTACAGCCGCCCGCTCTTGTCGAGCCGCCCGGTGTCGCCGGTGCGGTACCAGCCCTGCTTGTCGATCGCGCCGATCGCCGGCAGCGACCGCTTGTGATCGTCGGCCGCCTCGCGGTCGTACGGCCCGAGCGCCACCGTCGCCAGCGCCTTGCCGCGCACCCACAGCAGGCCTTCCTTGTTGCTGACCGCCTTGCCGTCGGCGCCGGTCACCCGCACGTCGACGCCGGGCAGCACCTTGCCGACCGACGTCGGGTACTTGCCGCCGACGTCGAGCGCCACCGTCGCCGCCTCCGTCGAGTGGTAGCAGCTCCACAGCCGCACGCCGTAGCCGGTGAAGAAGTCGTCGGCGACCTGCTGATCGAGCCGCGACCCCGCCGCCAGGTAGCGCGCGTTCGGCAGCTCCAGCTTCTTCGCCGTCGGCAGCCGCCCGAGCTCCGCGTACATCTGCGGGGTGCCGGGCAGCACGTCGATCGCGTGCTCGCGGATCAGCTTGCCGACCCGCCGCGCGGACAGCTCCTCCTCGAGGAACATCGTCGCGCCGAGCTTGAGCGTCGGCGCCAGGCCGAGGTCCCAACCGTACGCGTGGAACAGCGGCACCGCGACGAGGATCTTGCTGCCCGCCTCGAGCCCGAGCGCGTCGATCGCCAGCTCGACCGCCGCGACCGTGTTCTTCTCCGAGCGCAGCACCGCCTTCGGATCGCCGAGCGAGTCGGCGGTGAACAGGATCGCGATCGGATCGACGTCGACGTCGACCTTCGTCCGCTTGAAGACGCTGCAGGTCAGGAGCGTGCCCTGCAGCCGGCGGCGCACCTCGGCGCCCGCCTCGCCGACCCCCGGCATCGTCGACGCCGCGCCGATCGCGCCGCCCCCCGGCGCCGGCGGCACCGTGGTCCGGCTGCCGCGGGTGCGGGGCGCGGTCGGCGGCGGGGCCGGCGTGGTCTGCCCGCTGGCGGTGATCGAGCCCTCGGAGCCGCGCGGGCGGGTGACCAGCGCGCGCAGCGGCGCCGCGGTCAGCATCAGCTCGAGCTCGCGGGCGCCGGTCGTCGGATCGATCGGCACCACCGCGGCGCCCAGCTTGGCGAGCGCCAGCGCCAGGATGACGAAGTCGGGCACGTTGCCGAGCATCAGCCCGACCCAGGCGCCCTCCTTGATCCCCATGGCCTTGAACTCCTGCGCGCGGCGATCGACGCGCTGGAGCAAGCCGCGCCACGACAGGTAATTGTCGCGGTAGATGAGGGCCTTGTTGTCGCCCCGGACCTTCGCGGCGCGGTTGAGCCAGTCGTAGAGGATGGTCATCTTCGGTGCGGCACGGAACGCGCCGCGGGCACTGTAGCAGCGTCTTCCGTACGTCTCAAGCAAGGACGGTGCGGGAATGGTGAGCCTTGATCGCTCGCGTGGCGTCCGCCATGATGGCCGGCCGGATGCCCGACGCCGATCCCTCTCCCCGGGACGTGGCCACCTCGACCGCCGACCTGCGGACCGAGCTCGAGGTCGTGCGCCGGCGCCTCGACGACCACGGCACCGTCCAGCGCAAGACCCAGCAGGCGCTCAACGAGCTGGCGGAGTCGGTGGGCAAGCTGGTCGAGTCGCAGCGGCGCCGCGAGCGCTGGCTGAACGTCAACTCGTTCGGCGCCTACCTCCTGTTCACGCTCGTGCTGGGCGGCGCCTTCCTCACGCTCTACCGCAGCCGCGCCAAGGAGCTGGTGCGCGGCCGCGACGCCGCGGTCGGCGCGCTCGACGACGCCAACCGCAAGGCGTCGGACCTCGAGGCGCAGCTCGCCGCCCGCAACCAGGGCAGCGAGCGGGCGTTCGCCTACTACAAGCTGCTGCAGGACGGCAAGCGGGTCGAGGCGGTCTCGCAGTACGGCGAGCTCGACCCCGCCAGCCTGACGCCGACCGAGCGCGACGTGTTCGCCGAGGGCCACAAGAAGGCGCGCGAGGAGCTGGTCGACGCCGGCTACCTGGGCGGCCTCGACGCGGCCCGGAGCGGGGACAACGCGAAGGCGATCACCGAGCTGCGCAAGGCGCTGGCGTACGAGGACGAGGGGCCGCGCGCGGCGCAGATGCGCTACTACCTCGGCGTCGCGCTGGTGAAGACCGGCGAGGCGGAGAAGGCGCGTCACGAGCTCGAGCTGGCGCTCGCCGGGCGGGTCGAGCAGACCGGCGCCGTCGACGCCCGCTACTGGCTGGCGTCGGCGCTCGAGGCGATGGGCGAGCTGGACCTCGCGCGCACCGAGTACGAGCGGTTCGCGAGCAGCCAGCCGCAGCACCCGCTGTCGGTGGCCGCGCGGCGCAAGGCGATGGTCCTCGCGCGCAAGACCGTGCCGACCAACTAGGCCGGGACCAGGCTCCGGGATGGGTGCTCTGCTGCCGCCGCCGCGAACCCGCTTCGAGGCGCGGGTGCGGGCGATCGACGACGCCACCGCCGAGCGGATGCGCGGCCGGTCGTGGCACGACCACCCGCGCTGCCCGCCGCTCGCCGGGCTGGCGCTGGTCGAGGCGACCCACCTGACGATGGAGGGCGGCGCGGGGCGCGGCGAGCTGGTGGTGGCGGCGCCGATCGCCGGCGCGGTGGTGACCTTGCTCGCGCGGCTCCACGCGATCGGCTTCCCGATCGCGTCGATGCGGCTCGTCGACGACCACGACGCCGACGACGACCGCTCGATGGCGGCGGGCAACTCGTCGGCGTTCAACTTCCGCACGATCGCGGGGACCGACCAGCTCTCGCAGCACGCGTTCGGCCTCGCGATCGATCTCAACCCGGCGCAGAACCCGATGGTGTGGCCGGGCAACGAGCGGTTCGTGCCGCCGTGCGCGCGCCCGTACCTCGACCGGCGGCGGCTGCGGCCGGGGATGATCGTGCGGCCGGGGCCGGTGACCGCGATCTTCGACGAGCTGGGCTGGGAGTGGGGCGGCGACTGGCGGCACGTCGCCGACCTCCACCACATCGTCTGGTCGCGCCGTCACCAGTAGCCGGCCATCAGCTCGCGCGCCCAGGCGGGCTCGCGCACGGGGCCGCGCGGGGCGAAGCCGGACATGACCGGCTTGAGATCGAGGACCGGCGTGCCGTCGATGGCGTCGAGGCCGCGCAGCGCGAGCGTGGTGCCGTCGACGGAGACGACCTCGGCGATCGACACGCCGAGCCGGTTGGGTCGCGTGCGCCCGCGCTGGGCGAAGATGCCGACCGCGGGCCAGTCGGCGCGCCCGCGCGGGTGGCGGGCGCCGCTGACGACGTCGGCCTCGGCGACCTGGTGGAAGTGGTAGACGACCTCGACGTGCGAGAAGTCGGCGAGGCCGGCGAGCGCGTCGGGGCCGAAGCGGCCGTCGAGCTCGATCGTGCAGGTCTCGGCGGCCCAGGCGTCGTCGACCGGCAGGGTGCGGCCGCCGCGGACGACGCCGATGGGGACGAGGGTGATCGGGGCCAGCTCGGTCATGGCGCGATGGTGCCACCGGGCCAGCTCCTCCGCTGTCGATCCCCAGGGAGGTGCCCCCGCCCCGCGCCCCTCCCTTGCTTTCGGCGGTCGTCGCCGCCGGGCTGCGCCGCGCGACGAGCTCGAGGCGTCGTGGCTCAGCAGCCCGGGGCGCAGGCGGTGCCGAGGCGGGCGGCGGCGCCGGCGCGCGCGGCGGTGGCGAGCTCGAGGAGGCGGGCGACGGTGGCGCGGGCGAGGGCCTGGTCGGCGTCGGTGACGGCGTGGCGCGCGAGCAGGCGCTGGCCGAGCTGCTGGTGGGCGAGCTCGTCGGGCTGGATGTACGTCTGGTAGAGGCGCACCGTCTCGTGATCGCCGCGGGCGAGGCAGTAGGCCATGAAGTTCTCGTTCACGCCGTGCGCGATCGACTCGAGCGTGAACAGGCCGGCGGCGATCCGTTCGACCGTCGACGTCAGGCCGCGCAGGTAGGCGAATATCGGGTTCGGGCCGGGCGGCGTGAAGGCGGCGGCGTGGAAGCCGAGCGCGGCCAGCCGGTCGGCGACGAGCTGGAAGTGGCTCGCCTCGTCGCCGGCCTGGCGCGCGAAGGCGAGCTTGACGTCGAGCTCGGCGGTCGTCGGCATCCACAGGGCCGCCAGCTCGCTGACGTCGATCTCGTTGGCGAGCGCGACCTGCAGCAGCCTCGTCGTGTCGCCGGTGGCGTCGTCGGCGGCGAGCGAGGTGCGGCCGGCGGCGAGGATGGGCGCGAGCCGCTCGGCCTTCTCGGCCTCGAGCTCGCGGACGAAGGCCGTGGCGTCCATTCGCCGACGCTACCACCGCCGCGCGGCCGGGGCCGCCGAACTGCTCGGAGGGTTGGCCAGGATGCCAACCCTGTCGTCGACCGATCGGGCCCGGGGAGGACCTCGGGACCGAGCTCGGTCAGCGCGACCCCGCGCCGAGCTCGGGCGGACGCTCAGGCCGACGGGCCGCCGGCGCGCCGGAAGGTGCGCTCGAGCGTGGCGTAGACGCCGCCCTTGGCCACCAGCTCGTCGTGGGTGCCGCGCTCGACGATCGTGCCGCGGTCGAAGACCAGGATCTGGTGGGCGTGGCGGATCGTCGACAGCCGGTGGGCGATGACGAGCGTCGTGCGCCCGCGCATCAGCTCGTCGACGCCGCGCTCGATCAGCTCCTCCGCCTCGGGGTCGACGTGGGCGGTCGCCTCGTCGAGGATGAGGATCTCCGGATCGCGGATGAGCGCGCGGGCGAAGGCGAGGAGCTGGCGCTCGCCGGCCGAGAAGTTGCCGCCGCGGTCGCCGATCGGCGCGTCGAGGCCGCCGCCGCGCCGCGCGAGCAGCCGGTCGAAGCCGACCCGGCGCAGCGCGTCCGCCACCTCGTCGCGGGTCGCGGTCCGCCCCGCCGCGACCGCGCCGAGCGCGACGTTGTCGTAGATCGAGCCGGCGAACAGCGCGACGTCCTGCGAGACGACCGTGACCCGGCGGCGCAGCTCGCCGACCGGCAGCTCGCGGATGTCGACGCCGCCGAGGGTGATGCGGCCCTCACCGATCTCGTAGAGGCGGGTGAGCAGCTTGATGAGCGTCGACTTGCCGGAGCCGGTCGCGCCGACGATCGCGATCGTCTTGCCCTGCGGCACCTCGAGCGAGACGCCGCGCAGCACCGGCTCGGCGCCGTACGAGAAGTGGACGTCGTGGAAGCCGACCAGGGCGCCGCTCACCTCGGGCGCCGCCGCCGCGCCCGCCTGCTCGCCGGCCGAGGCCGCGGCCGCGGCCGTGGCCGTGGTGTGGTCCGACTTCGCCCCGACGGCCGGGCCGGCGCTCGCGCGCCCGGCGTCGAAGGCGGGGGCGTCCGGCTCGTGGGTGTCGAGCAGCTCGACGATCCGCTCGGTCGCCGCCATCGCGCCCTGCATGACCGCGTACTTCGCCGACAGGTCGCGGATCGGGATGAAGAACTTGTTGATGTACTCGATGAAGACGACGACGAGGCCGACGGTCGCCACCGTCTGCGCCGACGCGTGCAGCTCGTGCGACGCCCACCAGGCGACGCCGGCGATCGCGATCACGCCGATCGCCTCGACGAGCGCGTACATCGCCGCGTCGGCCTGGATCGACACCAGATACGCGTCGCGGTGGCCGGCGTTGATGAGGTCGTACTCCTTCGCGGCGGCGTCCTCGCGGCGGAAGACCTGCACGACCTTCACGCCCGACAGGTGCTCCTGCACGAACGCGTTCATCGCGGCGAGCCGCACGCGGATCGCCCGGAACGACGTCCGCATCGCGCGGCGCGCGTAGTTCACCAGCACGATGAGGAACGGGAACGTCGCGAACGTGAAGAGCGTCAGCGTGCGGTCCAGGTACAGCATGATCGCGGCGATCGCGCACATCTTCACGAAGTCGGCGAACAGCGTGACGACGCCGGACGCGAACATCTCGTTGATGCTCTCGATGTCGTTCGTCATGCGGGTGAGCAGCCGGCCGACCGGCATGCGATCGAAGAAAGCCGCCCGCTGGGCCACCACGTGGTCGTAGATGGCGAGCCGCAGCGCGTGCATCGACCGCTGGCCGAGGAGCTGGATCGACCACTCCTGGAAGAACGTCGCCACCCCCTGCAGCAGGATCAGCCCGAGGAAGGCGAGGACGAGCGCGCCGAGGCCCTCGGTCCGGCCGATCGCGATGTGATCGACGACCGCCTTCTTCAGCAGGTACGGCTGGGCGAGCTCGAAGGTGAGCGCCAGCGGGATCAGGCAGGCGGCCGCGATGATGAGCCCGCGGTTGGGCCGGACGAAGCGCCAGAGCTGGCGCATGAGGCGCAGGTCGTACGCCTTGCCGAGCACCGCCTCGCCGGGCGGCGCCGCCGGCGCGGGACCGCCGGCCACCGGCGGAGGACGGGTCGCGCCCGGGCCGGCCGGCGGC
>DASZXE010000117.1:0-21639 GCA_035546475.1 Kofleriaceae bacterium | reverse complement strand
CGGCCGGGCACCGTCGGCAGCGCGGGCTCGCCCTCTGGATCGCCGCCGGATCGCATCCCCATCGCCGGCCGAGCGCTCCTACTCGACCAGCTTCAGGTGGGTCGGCCGCTTGCTGCGGCCGCCTTCCGCCGGCGCCGCCGGCGACGCCCCCGTCGTGGCCCCGGGCGCGGCCGGCGCGGGCGCGGACGGCTGGCCGGTCGTCCCCATCAGCAGGTCCTCGGGGATGTCGTCGGGCCACACCATGCCGCGCTGCTCGCCGTCGGCGACCGCCGCGTAGATCGACGCCCACGGCAGCACGCAGTGGAACGGCGCGCCGCCGAACGTGAGCGTGGCCGATACCCCCTGCTCGTCGACGGTGAGGTCGGGGATCGGCGGCGTCAGCCCGTAGCCGAACCGCAGCACGAGCTTCGCCTCGCCGCGGAACCGCTCGGGCACCGCGACGTCGGCCCGCCGCGCGTCGAGGTGGATGAGCACCGGCCCGCGGCCGAGCAGCTCGTCGATGACCGCGCGCTTCGCCGGCGGCGGCGTGGCCGGCGGCTCCAGCGAGCCCGCCGCGGTGATGGCGTCGGCCGCCTTGCCGGTCAGCGCCTGCACCTCGTCGGCGGTGATCACGCCCGCCTCGAACGCATCCTTGATGACGCCGTCCGGCTGGGCCGCCGCCGCCATGACCCGCTTGATCAGCGCCTCGCTCTCCTGGGCGTGGCGCACGACCGCGTCGTGGACATCGAGCACGCCCTGCTCGCCGCCGCGCCAGCGCGCGATCGCGCCCTCGACGTCGGTGAGCGACGCGGCGAGCCGGTTCTCGATCAGCGCGGTGACCACCGCCTGGATCCGGGCGAGCCGGGGGTCGTCGAGATCAGCCATGGGCGAGCAATAGCACGAGTCGAGGATCGGGCCGCGGGTCCTCACCGCGCCGTCGCGGACGAGCCCGCGGGCGCCGTCTCGTGCAGCTCCTCCAGCAGCTCGCGGAGGACGTCCGGCACCGCCGCCGCCTGGAAGACGCGCAGGTCGACCACCGCGCACACGACGGTGCCGACCGCGCACAGCTCCTCGGCGCGGCCGGCGGCCGTGTCGGCGGCGCGCCGCACCTGGTGGGCGAACGTGATCGACGTGCCGCCGATCCGCCGCACCGCCAGCTCGACCAGCGCCGTGTCGCCGAAGCGCAGCGGCGCCCGGTAGTCGGCCTCCGCGTGCACCGCCGGGAAGCCGATGCGCGGCCCGCCGAGCAGCGCGCCGTCGAGCAGATCGGCGTACGCCCGCGGGCCGAGCCGCGCGCGCAGGAGCTCCTCGAGCGCGAGGTGGAACCAGTGGAAGAACCGCGGGTAGTAGACGATGCCCGCGTGGTCCACGTCCGAGAAGCGGACCGGCAGCTCGAGGACGAACGGCGCCACGCCCGAGCTTAGATCACGGCCGGCCTCCGCGTGACGGCCGCGGGGTTCTGCGCTACCACCGCTCGATGGGCGCACAGTGGAAGAACAAGGGCCGCGTCGAGGCCGCGTCGGCGCGCGGGCGCGTCTTCAGCAAGCTCGCCAAGGAGATCGCGATCGCGGCCAAGGGGGGCGCCGATCCGGCGCTGAACGCGCGCCTGCGCCTGGTGCTCGACACCGCGAAGAAGGCGTCGATGCCGAAGGAGACGATCGAGCGCGCGATCAAGAAGGGGGCCGGCCTCCTCGACGACGGCGCGCAGTACGAGAGCGTGGTCTACGAGGGCTTCGCGCCGCACCGGGTGCCGGTGATCGTCGAGTGCCTGACCGACAACAAGAACCGGACCTCGACCAACATCCGCTTCCTGTTCCGCAAGGGCCAGCTCGGCGGCTCCGGCTCGGTGTCGTGGGACTTCCGCCACCTCGGCCTGGTCGAGGCGACGCCCGACGCGGGCGCCGAGGACGCCGAGTCGGCGGCGATCGAGGCCGGCGCGCAGGAGGTCGAGCCCGGCGACGACGGCGCGACCCGCTTCGTCACCGAGCCGGCCGATCTCGATCACGTCACCCGCGCGCTGGCCGGCCGCCACTGGCACGTCGCGTCGTCGGCGCTGGCCTGGCGGTCGAAGAACCCGGTCAAGCTCGACGCCGACGCGCGCGCCGAGGTCGAGGCGTTCCTCGAGGCGCTCGACGCCGACGACGACGTCCAGAACATCTTCGTCGGCCTCGACTGATCCGCGCGCGTCTCGTCCGGCGGCCGGACGGTCGGCGCGACGTCAGTGCGAGGCGCCGGCCTTGCGGAGCTCGGGGTGCTCGTCGAGCCAGGCCTTGAGGCTCTCGTCGGAGATCTCGACCTCGACGTCGTCGTCACCGAGGCGGCACTGGCAGCCGAGGCGCGACTCCGGGCGGACGTCGAACGCCTTGTCCATGATGTCGTTCTCCTTGTCGGAGATGTCGCCCAGCGAGTCGAGGCCCTGCTCGACGTAGACGTGGCAGGTCGAGCACGCGAGGTTGCCGCCGCACGCGTGGCCGACCCGCGCGCCGCACTCCTCGGCGACGTCGAGGATGCTGTCGCCCTCGCGGCCGACGACGGTCAGCGCCGCGGAGCCGCGGCCGAGCGGGTTGCGGAAGGTCACCTTCGGCACGTCAGGCTCCGTGCCCGTGGGCGCCGTGCCCGTGGCCGGCGTGGCCGTGCGCCGCCTGCGCGTCGTGGTCCGCCAGCTCGCGCTCGACGGTCGCCAGGTCGCGGCCCTGCATCGCCGCCGCGATCGCCAGGTTCATCCGCCGCTCGGCGAACGGCTTCGACGCCCGGTCGAGCGCCTCGATCGCCGCGCGGATCGCCAGGTGATCGGTGCCGCCGGCCGCCGCCTCCAGCACCCCGATCGCCTCGCGGGTCGCCGCCTCGACGTCGGCGTCGAGCAGGTGGGCGTCCTGCGCCATCGCCGCCCTGGTCGCCGCCAGGATCCGCTCGGCCTCGACCCGCTCGACCCGCAGGTTGCGCGCCGCCAGGTCCTCCTCGGCGTGCTCGAACGACTCGACCAGCATCCGCTCGACCTCCTCGTCGGTGAGGCCGTAGCTCGGCTTCACGTCGATCGCCGCCTCGAGGCCCGAGAGCTGCTCCTTTGCCGACACCCGCAGGATGCCGTCGGCGTCGACGACGAACGTGATCTCGACCCGCGCCGCGCCCGCGACCAGCGGCGGGATGCCGCGGAGCTGGAAGCGCGCGAGCGACCGGCACGCGTCGGCCGTCTCGCGCTCGCCCTGCACGACGTGGAGGTCGAAGCCGGTCTGCTGGTCCGCGTGCGTCGTGAACGTCTGGGTCGCGCCGCACGGGATCGTCGAGTTGCGCGGGATCAGCTTCTCGACCACCCCGCCCATCGTCTCGATGCCGAGCGACAGCGGCACGACGTCGAGCAGGACGACGTCGGTCTCGCCGCCGGCCAGCACGTCGGCCTGCACCGCGGCGCCGAGCGCGACGACCTGGTCCGGATCGAGCTCGCACAGCGGCTCGCGGCCGAACACGGCGCGCACGTGGTCGCGCACGACCGGCGAGCGCGTCGAGCCGCCGACCAGCACGACGCCGTCGAGGTCGGCCGCCGCGAAGCCGGAGTCCTTCAGCGTCCGCCGGCACGCCTTCGCCGCGCGCTCGAGGAGCGGCGCCGCGATCCGCGCGAGGTCGGCCCGCGTCAGCACCCGCTCGATCGCGCGGCCGTCGAGCTCGAACGCGACCCCCGCCTCCTCGCCGTCGGTCAGCGCCTCCTTGGCGGCCCGCGCCGCCGCCAGCGCCGCTGCCACCGCGCGCCGCTCCGCCCTGTCGCGCGCCGCCGGCACCTCGCCCGCCAGCTCGGCGACGATCGCGCGGTCGAGGTCGTCGCCGCCGAGCGCGCTGTCGCCGCCGGTCGCCCGCACCTCGAACACGCCGTCGACGAGCGTCAGGATCGAGATGTCGAACGTGCCGCCGCCGAGGTCGTAGATCGCGTACGTCCCGCGCGTCCCGCGGTCGAGGCCGTAGGCGAGCGCCGCCGCCGTCGGCTCGGCGAGCAGCCGCAGGACCTCGAGCCCGGCCAGCCGCCCGGCGTCGCGGGTCGCCTGCCGCTGCGCGTCGTCGAAGTAGGCCGGCACCGTGATCACCGCGCCGTCGAGGTCGCCGCCAAGCTCCGCCTCCGCGCGCCGCCGCAGCTCCTTCAGGATCTCGGCGGCGACCTGCACCGGCGACACCTCGCGCCCGCCGCCCAACCGCAGCTTCACCATCCGCCCGGCGTCGTCGACGAGCTGGTTCGGCACCAGCGCCGCGATGCCGGCGAGGTCGGCGAACGAGCGGCCGATCAGCCGCTTGCTCGACGCCACGGTCTCCTCGGGATGATCGAGGCCGGCCGCGATCGCCGCGTCGCCGACCAGCACGGCGCCGTCGGGCTGGAAGCTGACGACCGACGGCAGGATCGCCCGGTCGCCGCGCGCCGCGTCGCCGGCCAGGACGGCCGGCCTGGCGTCGGCCACGTGGGCGACGAGCGAGTTGGTGGTGCCGAGGTCGATGCCGACCACGCGCTTCTTGCACGCGGCCTTGGTCGGCGCCGCGCCGGGCTCGGCGATCTGCAGCAGCATGATGGTCTCCGTGCGGGCCGTCGTGCGGGCTACTCGCCCTGCGCGGCCTCGCACTCCTCGAGGTAGCGGCCGACGTAGCGCAGCGCGATCAGGTGCTGCTTGATCGCGGCCAGCGCGTCGGCGTCGCCGGCGCCGGAAGCGGCGACGGCCTGGAACAGCGGCGGCAGCGCCGCCAGGTGGGCCTCGCGCCGCGCGCGCATCGCGGTCTCCAGCCGTCCGATCGCCTCGCCCCGCCCCGCCGCGCGCGCCTCGGCCAGCTCCTCGCGCAGCTCGAGGAACTCCATCAGGAACGCCGGCTCCAGCCGCTCGTTGTCGCCGATGGTCACGCCCGCGCGCGCGAGCAGCCACTCCGCCCGCTTCTCCGGGCGGCGCAGCACCTGGTACGCGTCGTTGAGCGCCCGCGTGCGGATCATCGCCTGCGCGCGCTCGGCGGCCGACGCGTTCGGCTGGCGGTCCGGGTGCAGCTCGCGGCTGCGCTCGCGGAACCGCGCCTCGAGCGCCGCCGGATCGAGGTCGTAGCGCGGCGCCAGCCCGAACAGCGCGAACGGGTCCGGCGTCGTCGCCGCCGTCACCGGCGCCTGCCTAGAACTGGACGGACTCGCCACACCCGCACGCGCCCTTCGCGTTCGGATTGTTGAACTTGAAGCCGTGACCCATCATGCCGCGCACGAAGTCGAGCTGCATGCCGCGCAGGTAGACCAGGCTCTTCGGATCGACGACGACCTTGACGCCGTGCGCCTCGATCAGCTTGTCGGTCGCGCGCGGCTCGTCGGCCCACTCGAACACGTAGGTGAAGCCGGTGCAGCCGCCGCCGCGGATGCCGACGCGGATCGCCGCCTCCGGCGTGCCGCGCTTCGCCCGCTGGCGCGCGATCTCGCCGGCCGCCGCCTCGGTGATCTCGATGGTGTTCGACGGGGTCGCCGCCGCCGTCGGCGGAGGAGTCGTCGGGTGGGTCGCGGTCGCCGTGGACATCATGATCTCTCGCGGTCTCAGCTCGCCTTGCCGGCGTGCTTCTTCTTGTAGTCCTCGATCGCCGCCTTGATCGCGTCCTCGGCGAGCACCGAGCAGTGGATCTTGACCGGCGGCAGGTTCAGCTCCTGGACGATCTGCGTGTTCTTGATCGCCGCCGCCTGATCGAGGGTCATGCCCTTGATCATCTCGGTGGCGAGCGAGGACGACGCGATCGCCGAGCCGCAGCCGAACGTCTTGAACCGCGCGTCCTCGATGACGCCGTCCTTGACCCGGATCTGCAGCTTCATCACGTCGCCGCACGCGGGGGCGCCGACGAGGCCCGTGCCGACGTCGTCGTCGTCCTTGCCCAGGGTCCCCACGTTGCGGGGGTTCTCGTAGTGATCGATGACCTTGTCGGAGTACGCCATGGAAAGCCTCTTGGTGGCGGAGAGCGAGTCAGTGAGGTCAGTGGGGAGTCCACTGGATCTTGGAGATGTCGATGCCGTCCTGGTGCATCTCCCACAGCGGCGACAGCTCGCGGAGGCGGCTGACCGACTTCACGACCAGCTCGACCGTGTAGTCGATCTCGGCCTCGGTGTTGAAGCGGCCGATGCCGAAGCGGATCGACGTGTGGGCCAGCTCGTCGCCGATGCCCAGCGCGCGCAGCACGTAGCTCGGCTCGAGCGACGCCGACGTGCAGGCCGAGCCCGACGACACCGCGACGTCCTTCAGCGCCATCAGCAGGCTCTCGCCCTCGACGAACGCGAACGAGACGTTCAGGTTGCCGGGCAGCCGGTGCTCGAGCGAACCGTTGACGTAGATCTCGGTCAGCCCCGCCTCGAGCCCGGCGAGCAGCCGGTCGCGCAGCCGGCGCAGGCGCACCGACTCCTCGGGCAGGTCGGCCGCCGCCACCTCGGCCGCCTTGCCGAAGCCGACGATGAGCGGCACCGGCAGCGTGCCCGACCGCATGCCGCGCTCGTGGCCGCCGCCGTCGATGATCGGGTCGATGCGGATGCGCGGCTTGCGGCGCACCCACAGGGCGCCGATGCCCTTCGGCCCGTACATCTTGTGGGCCGACAGCGACGCGAGGTCGAGCTTCAGCGCCTCGACGTTCACCGGCACCTTGCCCGCGGCCTGGACGATGTCCGAGTGGACGAGCGTCTTGCCGTTCTTCGCCTTGACCGCCTTCACGATGTCGCCGATCGGCTGGATCACGCCGATCTCGTTGTTCGCCATCATGATCGAGACGAGGATCGTCTTGTCGGTGACGGCGGCGGCGACCTGCTCGGGCGTCACCAGGCCGTCCTTGCCGACCGGCAGGACGGTGACCTCGCAGCCCTCGCGCGACAGCCGCTTGCAGGTGTCGAGCGTCGCCTTGTGCTCCGTCTCGACGGTGATGATGTGGTTGCCCTGCTTGCGGTAGTAGGTCGCGACGCCCTTGATGGCGAGGTTGATCGCCTCGGTCGCGCCCGAGGTGAAGACGATCTCCTTGGCGTCGCCGCCGATCAGCGCGGCGATCTGGGCGCGCGCGTGATCGACCGCGGCCTCCGCCGTCCAGCCGAAGACGTGGTTGCGGCTCGCCGCGTTGCCGAAGTGCTCCGTGAAGTACGGCAGCATCGTCTCGAGGACGCGCGGGTCGACCGGCGTCGTCGAGTGGTTGTCCATGAAGATGGGCAGCTTGACGGCGGCGGTGAGGGCCGGGCTCACGGTGGTGCCGGCCGCCGGGGCGGGCGGCGCGGCGGCCTGCGCGGGGGCCTGCGGCTGCGTGGAGGTCGAAGGGGCGGTGGCGGTCATCAGGTGCCTCAGTTGTCCTCGGGCGCCGCCGCCGGCTCTTCGTCGGCCGGGCGGACGCCATGGTCATCCGGGTGGTGGCGGTCGTGGTCCTTGATGAGGTCGGTGACCGCGACGTGGAACGGGCGGCGGTCGGCCTCGCGCTCGCGGCGCGACAGGCCGGCGAACAGGCGCGGCGCCTTCTGGTGCTCGTGGCCGTGGTGGCCGCACACGCCGCACTCGTCGGGCGTGTACTCGGTCGAGCAGGCGGTGCACGAGTCGAGGTACGCGACCGCCTCGTGGAGGTCGTTCTCGATCATCTTGAGCTGCGTGATCTGCTCGCGGATCTCGTCCTGCTTGGCGCGGAACACCGCGCGGACCCGGTCGGTGGCCTGCTTGCCCGAGCCGGCGGCCTGGAAGTCCTTCACGAACCCCTGGATCTCCGGGAGGGTGAAGCCGATCGCCTGCAGCTTGACGATCCAGCGGATCCGCTCGACCGCGTCCTCCGCGTACAGCCGGAACCCGCCCTCGGAGCGAGCGGCCGGCTCCAGCAGGCCCAGCTCCTCGTAGAGGTGCATGGCGCGCACCGTCTTGCCGACGGCCCTGGCCAGCTCTCCCACGCGAAGGAGCTTCGGTTCCTGCTTGTGATCGTCCATGGTTACGTCGCTGAACGCAGACTCTTACGTTAACGTGAGAGTATGGATCGAGGGCACTATGGGCCCCGCCCTCGCTCCCGTCAAGGCAAACCTCACCCTAACGTACGAGTCTCGCCGCCTGTCCCCGGGCACGCGACGACCGCGTCAATTGACCGGCTCGGGTGGCGGCGCGGCCCGCTCGAGCGTGAGGAGCGCCCACTCGGTCGACTCCAGCCCGGACGGGCCGACGTGCAGCGGATCGTTGTTCGCCGGGTCCCAGTCGCTGGTCGGCCACGAGCCGTCGGCGAGCTGCTCCGTCTTCAACTGGTCGCAGAACTGCCGGTACCAGTCGATGTCGCCGAGGTCGTCGAGCGCCATCGACTCCATCCCCTTCATGATGGAGTACATCGCCAGGTAGGTCGACGACGGCGACTTGCGCCAGCCGATGCCGGTGTCGTCGGTCCACACCCGCTGGAGGAAGGCGAGCGCGGCGGTCACCTCGGGCGCGGTCGCGTCGTCGCCGAGGAACGCGTGCTGCTGGATGAGGGCGCCGGTCTTGTACGCGTCGACGTCGAAGGTCGGCCGGTCGTAGCCGGAGCCGCCGTCCTCGGGGCCGCCGTCGTGGTTCTGCACGCAGGCGACCCAGTCGCGCAGCGCGGTCAGCACCCACGGCGGCGTCGGGATCTCGTAGCCGTACCGCGGGTGGCGCGCGTAGGCGAGCGCGAGCGTGACGAACTGGGTGACGGAGTTGTCGGAGCCGATGTCGCCCATGCGGTCCCACGCCCCGTAGGCCCAGCCGCCGCGCGCGCAGATGTCCTTCGGCGAGCCGGCGGCGTCGGACTGGGCGAGCGCCAGGTAGTCGACCGCGTCCTCCGCGACCGAGCGGTAGGTGCGGCCGTCGACGAGCGTGTTGGCGCTCACCACCATGCGCGTCGGCTCCTCGCCGGCGACGATCGCCATCAGCACGACCGCGTTCTCGTACATCGCGTCGTCGATGGTGCTGAAGTAGACGCCGAGGCCGTTGCCGTTGCTGTCGGGGTCGCCGCTGAACTGCGGCGCCAGCGCGTAGACGCGCGCCTTCGACATCAGGTAGTCGAGGCCGTGCGCGACCTGATCGGCGTAGGGGAAGGTCGCGTCGAATGGCGAGTGGCCGATCTCGCGGGCGTACGTCTCGAGCTTTAGCACGGCGAACGCGGTGCTCGCGGTCTTGTACGTGGTGCCCCACGAGCCGTCCGCGGTCTGCTGGCCGGCGAGCCAGACCACGCCGCGCTCGGCGGCGTCGAAGCAGTCCGACGGCACGCCCGGCACGACCAGGGCATCGACCGGCGCGTCGACCGCCTGCGCGTCGTCGTGGCCGTGATCGTCGTCGTCGTCGCTGCCCTTGTGGGCGCCGCAGCCCGCCACGCCCAGGGCCGCGAGCCCGACACCGACGATGGCGACGAGCGCGCACGAGTGGATCGATCGCTGGTTGGTCATGGTCAGTTGCTCGATTCCGGAGGTGGCGCGGCGCGCTCGAGGGTGAGCAGCGCCCAGGCGGCGGAGATGACGCCCGACGGGCCTGGGTCCTGGAAGCCGTGGTGCGGGTCCCGGATGCCCGCCGGCCACGAGCCGTCGGGGGAGCTGCTCCGCCTCGAGCTCGTCGCAGAGCAGAGCGCGACCGGCATCGTAAACCGGGGCGATGCCAAGGGACCTCCTGGGGACGGCGGCTAGCTGGCGGTGGCGATGGCCTCGAACGAGCGGATGACGGTGACCTTGATCTGGCCGGGGAAGGTGAGCTCGGCGGCGATCTGGGCGGCGATGTCGCCCGACAGCTCGACGACGCCGAGGTCGTCGACGTCGCGCTCGCGCACGTAGACGCGCAGCTCGCGGCCGCCGTGGACGGCGTGGGCCTCGTCGACGCCGCGGTACGAGGTGCCGATCCGCTCGAGGTCCTCGACCTTCGTCGAGAAGCCCTCGGTCTGCTCGCGGCGGGCGCCGGGGCGGGCGCCGCTCATCGCGTCGGCGGCGGCGACCAGGTACGCGTACGCGGAGTTGAACGGCTCGTCGGCGTGGTGGGCGCCGATCGCGTTGGCGACGACCTCCGGCTCGCCGAGCCGGCGCGCGATGTCGGCGCCGATCACCGCGTGGCTGCCCTCGATCTTGTGGGTGAGCGCCTTGCCGATGTCGTGCATGAGCGTCGCGCGCCGCGCCAGCTTCTCGTCGAGGCCGAGCTCCGCCGCCATCATGCCGGCGAGGAACGACGCCTCGACCGCGTGCAGCCACTGGTTCTGCGTGTAGCTGGTCCGCCAGTTGAGGGCGCCGACGAGCTGCACGATCTCCGGGTGCGCGCGGCCGACGCCGAGCACCTGGAACGCCTTCTTGCCGAGCGTGCGGACCTCCTGATCGAGCTGGTCCTTCAGGCGCTCGGTCCACTGCTTCGGCTGGGCGACCGCCTCGCCGGCCGACTCCGGCTTCTTCATCAGGCGGGCGACCGCGCGGCGGGCGATCTCCTTGCCGAGCGGGTCCTGGCCGTCGAGGCGGATGACCGGCTCGGTGTCGCCGAGGAGCAGCTTGACGCCGGCGATCTCCTCGAGCGCGGCGTGGAGCCGGCCCTGCTCCTTCGTCATCGTCTCGAGGACGAACGGCTCGACGCGCAGGGTCGAGTGGTTGCGCTCGGTGAGGAAGTGGTTGTGGTAGCGCGACGAGGCGATGTCCATGAGGCGGCGCGCCTCGCGGTCGGTCGCCGGGTCGGCGGCCATCGGCTCGACGGCGCGGATCCGCTCGGCGGCGTCGGCCTCGGCGTCCATCGTCCAGCGCGAGACCAGCTCGGCGATCACCTGCTGCGCGCTGGCGCCGGCCTTGCTCTCGAGCAGCGCGCGGGCCTCGCGGCGCTTGCGCTCGACGTCCTGCTCGACGCCACGCGCGCGATCGCCGCGCGACTGCCGCTCGCGCTCGTCGGTGTCGAGCGCCGCGGCGCGCTGCTCGAGCTCGTCGGCGCGGGTGGCGAGCGCGGCCTCGGCGTGGGCGACCGCGGCGGTGCGGTCGAGGACGCCCTGGGCCGCGGCCGCCAGCTCGCCGTCGACGCGCTCGCGCTCGGCGAGGCCGGCCTCGCGGACCTCGCGCTCGGCGGCCTGGCGGGTCGCGGTCGCCTCCAGCTTCGCCGCGGCGACCAGCGCGGCGGCGTCGGCCTTGCCGGCGGCCAGCAACCGCGCCGCCTCGCGTCCGCCCCGGCGTGCCGCGATCAGGTACGCGATCGCGGCCGCCGCGAGCGCGGCGACCAGGGCGAGGACGGCAGCCATCCCCGGAGCGTCGCGCATGCGCTCGCCCGAGGCAACCACCGAGCGACAACCACCGAGCGAACCGAGCGGCAATCCGGTTCGGCGGCCGCCGAGGTGCGCCTACTTGGCGAGGGCCTCGACCTTGTCGACGAGGCTGGCCGGGAAGACGCCTTGCTTCAGCCGCGCGCGGGCCTGCTTGAAGAGCGCGTCCCACTTCGCCTTGTCGTCGGCCGACGGCGTCTCCACGGTCATGCTCTTCTTCAGGCGCGCGAAGGAGGCGTCGTCCTCCTTGCGGATCCGGGCGTTCAGCGAGGTGGCCGTGATCCGGCCGGTGTCGATGACGATGTTGCGCAGGTCCTCGGGCAGGCTGTCGAGCCGCTTCGAGGAGACGACCAGCGCGCCGAGCGACAGGCTCTCGATGTCGGTGTCGATGGTGTCGAGCTTGCTCGTCCACTTGAGCTGCTCGGCCCAGAGTGACGTCGCCATCACGACGTCGATGGTGCCGTTGTTGAGCGACGGCAGCACCTCGGGGACGTTGAGCGGCACCGGCGTGACGCCTCCGACCACCTGGTAGAGGATCGGCGCGGTGTCGTCGTCGCGCCACAGGTACGGCTTCTTGCCCTTCAGGTCGTCGGGCGTGGGGACCGCGAAGCCGTTCGACATGATGTGGACCGAGCCGACGTCGACCCAGCCGAGGCTGGTGAAGCCGGCGTCCTTCATCCCCTTCTCGAAGTCGCCCTTCATGGCGTCGCGCGCCTTGTCGAGCTTCGCCCACGTGGTGAAGAGCCCCGGCATCTGCATGGCGAGGATCGGCTTGTAGATCTTGCCGAGGCCGACCCCGGTGATCGCGGCGCCGTCGAGCTGGCCGGCCTTCATCTTGCCGACCATCGCGGCCTCGTCACCCTGCGAGCCGTTGTAGAAGACCTGCACCTCGACCCGCCCGCCGCTCTTGACCTTCACGGCCTTGATCCAGGTCTCCAGGATCTCGCCCCACGGGCTCGACTTGGGCGCGAGGGTGCCGATCGTGATGACCTCGCCGGCCTGGGCGGCGCGACCGGTGGCGCCGATGATCGCGGCCGCGGCCACGGTGACGGCGAGCAAGCTCGCCAGCGAACGACGCATCATGTCCCTGCTCCTCGGTTGAGCGAGCCATCCCCCGGCCCGCGGCTCGACCATGCGCGACCTGTGAAGGTCGGTCAAGAGACGGCCGCGGCCGGGCGCATATTCACCGGCCGCGCGTCACTTGCGCTCGAGGACGACCGCGACGGTCATGTCGCCGGTGGCGACGATCGTCTTCTTGCGATCCTTGCGGCCGGCGTGGCGGAAGGTCAGCTCGTGCTCGCTGCCGTCGGCGGGCAGGCCGATCTCCGTCGGCGTGACGCCGAGCTTGCGGCCGAGGGCGTCGTAGATCTCCGCGCCGATCGGGTCGCTGGTGACGCTGATGTGCGCGAGCTTGACGGCGGCGCTGCCCGCCGACGAGCCGGCCGACGGGCCGCTCGCGGAGCCGGCCCCGGCGGCGGCCGCGGAGCCTGCGGCGGAACCTCCGGCTCCGCTGCTGGCGGTCGCCGGGCCGCCTGATGAGGATCCCGAGCCGCTCGCAGCCGCGGAGCCCGCGCCGGAGCCGCCGCTCGCTGCGGAGCCGCTGCTCGCCGAACCCGAGCCACCGCTCGCCGAGCCCGCGGCCGAGCCCGAATCCGTCGCCGAGCCCGAGCCCGCGGCCGAGCCGGAACCCGTCGCCGAGCCGGAACCCGTCGCCGAGCCGGAACCCCCGGCCGAGCCCGAGCCCGTCGCCGAGCCCGAACCCGTCGCCGAGCCGGAACCCGCGGCCGAGGCCGAGCCCGCCGCCGAGCCCGAGCCCGCGGCCGAGCCCGAGCCGCTCCCCGTCGCCGTCCCTGAACCCGATCCCGATCCCGCCGCCGGCTCCGGCGCCTTGGTATCCCCCCCGCTCATCACCAGCACGAGCACGACCACCGCCGCCACCACCGCGATCGCGCCGCCGACGATCAGCCACGTCGCCCCGCGCCGCGGCGGGTGCGACTTGAAGCCCGGCGGCGTCGCGATCATCATCGTCCGGTTCTGCGGCACCGGCAGCGCCCCCGGCTGCTGCGCCGCCGCCGCCGCCGCCGAGATCGCCACCGCGCCCGTCGGCGCGTGGCCGAACGCATCCGGCGGCGAGCCCTGCACCCCCATCGCCGCCACCGGCACGCCTCCAGCGCCGGCCGCGGTCGCGCCGCCGTACGGCGCCTGCGGTGGCGCGAACGGCGCGGCTTGAACCTGCTGCGACGGCCCGCCGAACGGCGCCGCCTGCGCCGCCCCCGGCACCTGCACCGACGGCCCGCCGAACGCCGCCGCCTGCCCCGCCGGCACCGCCACCGGCTGCGGCGCCGTCACCCGCGGCACCGCCTGCTGCGGCATCGGCGCGACGGAGATCGCCATCGTCGCCATCGACTTGCCGCCCTTCGCCCCCGGGCTCGACGCCGGCATCAGCGGCGGCGAGCTCGCCAGGTAGCGCTGCGGATCGATGAGCGCGTCGATCACCTCCTGCATCGTCTGGAAGCGCGCCGCCGGCGACTTCGCCAGGCACCGCAGGATGACCTGCTCGAGCGCCGGCGGGATCTTCGCCGACAGCGCGCGCGGCGCGGGCGGCGCCTCGGTCACCTGCTTGATGAGCACCGCGCCCATGCTCTCGCCGTCGAACGGGCACTGCCCGGTGCACATCTGGAAGAGCAGCACCCCGAGCGCGTAGATGTCGGTGCGGTGATCGACCTTCTTCGACTCGCACGCCTCCGGCGACATGTACTGCGGCGTGCCGAGGATGACGCCCGCCTGGGTGAGCCCCTTCACGCCGCCCTCGGCGAGCACCTTGGCGAGGCCGAAGTCGAGCAGCTTCACGAAGTCGGGGTTGCCCGGCTTCTTGCAGAGCATGACGTTGTCGGGCTTGAGGTCGCGGTGGATGATGCCGGTCGCGTGGGCGGCGCCGAGGCCGTCGGCGATCTGCGCCGCGATGTGCATCGCGCGCCCGAGGTCGAGGACGCGCTCCTTCTCCATCGCCTGGGCCAGCGTCTGGCCCTCGATCATGTCCATGACGAAGAAGTGATCGCCCTCGGCGGACTGCCCGTAGTCGTGGACGTCGACGATGTGCTCGTTGCCGATCGTCGCGACCGCGCGCGCCTCCTGGTAGAAGCGGCCGAGCACCTCGCGGCTGGTGGCGAGGTCGCGATGGATGACCTTGATGGCGACCTTCTTGCCGATCGCCGTGTGCTCCGCCAGGTAGACCGCCCCCATGCCGCCGGATCCGATCCGCTTCAGGATCCGGTAGTTGCCAATCGTCTGTCCTTCGGCGAGGGCCACCGCGCGCGAGTGTCCCGTGGCCCCCGCGGCGGGTCAAGCGCACCACCCAGGCCGCCGGTCCTCGACGGCGGCGGTGACTCGCGCAGCGAGCAGCCGGCTGGCGCCAACGTGGAGGTCGACGCGTCGGCAGCCCGGTCGACGCGTCGAGAGCGGCGCTCGACGCGTCGGCAACGGTCCGGCCAGTGCGGGAAGGCGTACGGGGCCGGTCGCCGGCGAGGCCGTGATGGCACGAGGGGTGCTGTGGAGGTCGCTCCAGATGAAGCTGCGCGGACAAGACCATGACGTCGGCGACGGAGCGTCCTCTCGCGCGGAGCCGGCCCGCTGGCCGGGCAAGCAGACGGCGAGCGAACGGCTCCCGGTGCAGCGCAAGGCCGCGGTCGCCACCGCCTGGTCGTTCGCAGCGCCGTCGGCGACCGCGCCGCAGCCGCACGACGATCCGTTCGGGATGCACCTGCCGTCGGTGCAGCGGAAGGCCGGCGGCGCCGCCGACGCCGGCGTCGACGTGCAGGAGGTCGCGGCCGGCGGTGTCCGCGGCGGCGGCGGCTCGCTGCCGTACCTCGGCGTCATCCAGCAGGCGTTCGGCCGCCACGACGTGAGCGACGCGCGCGCGCACACCGACGACGCGGCGCGCGGCGCGGCCACCGCGATCGGCGCGCGCGCCTACGCGACCGGCAACGACATCGCCTTCGCCGGCGCGCCGGACCTGCACACCGCCGCCCACGAGGCGGCGCACGTCGTGCAGCAGCGAGCCGGCGTCCACCTGGCCGGCGGCGTCGGCGCCGAGGGCGACGTCTACGAGCGCCACGCCGACGCGGTCGCCGACGCGGTGGTGGCCGGCCGCTCGGCCGAGGCGCTGCTCGATCAGCACGCCGGCGCGGCGAGCGGCGCCGCGACGTCGGCGGTGCAGCGCAAGACGGTCACCGTCGCCGGCGGCGAGTTCGACGACGGCGGCCCCGACAACTACGCGCCGTACAAGGAGCAGACCGTCAACCGCAACGGCACCTTCATCGAGCGCGGCGCGATGATGAGGACGCTCAAGTTCACGCCGCGCCGCGACCTCACCAACGCGGGCGGACAGCCGGCGCGCGAGGTCAGCCTGGTGCAGACGACCAACAGCACCGTCGTCGACCTGCAGAACCCGCACGCCGAGGATCAGCCCGAGTCGCGCCTCGACGAGCGCCGCACCGAGGACGGCAGCGCGATCGACCAGCAGCTCTACCTGTCGATGGAGAGCGGCGTGAAGTGGAAGTCGGTCGAGCTGGCGCAGGCGTTCCAGTCGATGGCCGGGCACGGCACCGTCCCCCAGACCAACACCGACCTCAACACGCTCCTCACCTTCTTCTCGACGGGCAAGGGGTCCAACGACAGCCTCGTGACGAAGATCGGCACGACCCCGACCACCGTGAAGAGCAAGCTCAAGGCGATCCAGCAGGCCGAGGGCGGCAACATCGCGCCGCAGCTCACCCAGGGCATCGCCGAGGTCGAGCGCCTGCTCTACGCGCAGAGCCACACGATGAACGTCGACCCGCGCTACCCGGAGCAGCGCTCGTCGTCGCAGCGCGACCTCAAGCAGACGCAGAAGGTGGAGAACGTCGGGACCGGCGGCACCACCGGCTGGCCGGCCCGCCGCGACCAGCCGCAGGACGACTGGCACGGCTACGCCATGCTGCGGGACCGCCCGGCCCACACGGTCGCGGAGGGCCACCAGCTCCGCGGCCGCGAGATCTTCGAGACCGCCGCGATGGCCGACGGCGACAAGATGGTCGGGTCGATCCGCTGGGGCTGGTCGATCGACGGCACCGAGCCGCAGCTCACGCCGGCGGAGATCGAGAAGGTCGATCACGGCGCGGCGTCGACGGAGTTCTTCAAGGCGGCGAAGGCGTGGAACGAGATGTCGATCACCGACCTCGACAACCCGACCGTCAGCCACACGCCGATCCAGCTCCCGGTCGGCAAGGCGTCGCAGCTCGAGTGGACCGACGGCAAGCTCGACAGCGACGAGCGCAACGTCGGCGGCTCGTTCGAGGAGTACCGCAACATCCTCGACGCGCTCCGCCGCTACCAGTCGATCAAGACCCAGAACGACGTCGGCGTCATCCTCCAGGCGCTCCAGCTCGTGAAGAGCCGCTGCCAGCAGCAGCTCGACCGGCGGCCCGGCGAGGCCCGCAACGAGGCGGTCAAGGAGGTGATGACCGACGTCGACCGCGTGGTCGCGCAGCTCTCGTAGCGCGCGGCGCCGACGACCGGCGGCGCCGGTCAGGTGCCGCTGCAGAAGCCGGCGTAGTCGATGAGCTCGATCGCGGACGGATCGACGCCGTCGCCGCAGGTCGGGCAGCGCGGATCGCGGCGCAGGCCGAGCTCGCGGAACCTCGAGCGCACCGCGTCCCAGACGAGCAGGCGGCCGGCGATGGTGGTCATGCCGAGCAGGAGCTTGAGCGCCTCGGTCGCCTGGAGGACGCCGAGCGCGCCGGGCAGGACGCCGAGCACGCCCGCCTCCTGGCACGACGGCGCGGCGCCCGGCGGCGGCGGCTCCGGATAGAGGCAGCGGTAGCAGGGCCGCCCGCCCGCCGGGAAGACGGTGAGCTGGCCCTCGAAGCGGAAGACCGACGCGTGGACGACCGGCTTGCCGAGCCGCAGGGCGACGTCGTTGACGAGGTAGCGGGTCGCGAAGTTGTCGGCGCCGTCGATGACGACGTCGTAGGCGGCGAGCAGGTCGAGCGCGTTGTCGGCCGTGAGGCGCACCTTGTGGCCGACGACCTTCACGTCGGGGTTGAGGCCGGCGAGCGTGCGCGCCGCGCTGTCGACCTTCGGCACGCCGATCCGATCGGTGGCGTGGACGACCTGGCGCTGCAGGTTGGACGCGTCGACCACGTCGTCGTCGACGAGGCCGAGGGTGCCGACGCCGGCGGCGGCCAGGTAGAGCGACGCCGGCGAGCCGAGGCCGCCGGCGCCGATGCAGACGACCTTGCCGGCGAGGAGCTTGCGCTGGCCGGCCTCGCCGACCTCGGGCAGCAGCAGGTGGCGCGAGTAGCGGGCGCGCTGGGCCGGCGTCAGGCCGCCCTGGTCGAGCGGCTGGCCGCCGGCGAGCCACGCGGTCATGCCGCCGGCCAGCGACACGACGTCGCGGTAGCCGAGGTCCGCGAGCGTCGCCGCCGCGAGGAGCGAGCGGGTGCCGCCCGCGCACAGGAGGACGATCGGCCGCTCGCGATCGGCGACCGCGGCCTCGATGCGCAGCTCGAGCAGGCCGCGCGGGATCGCCAGCGCACCGGGGACCACCCCGGCGGCGGTCTCGTCCGGTTCGCGGACATCGATCACCACCGGCGGCGCGCCGCCGGCCAGCGCGGCGGCGAGGCCGGCGACGTCGATCTCGCGCACCGCGCCACGGATCCGCTGCAGGTGATCGGCGAAGGTCGTCACGCGCACAGGGTAGCCGAGGAGCGGACCGGCGGCCCAGCCGCGCCGGCGGGGGGCGTCGAGCGCGGCCAGCCCGGCCCGGCCCAGCCTGGCCCCGCGAGGCGCCGGACATGCCCGCGCGCGAGCCAGGCCCGAGATATCCGTGATCATTGCCAACGGGGCAACGCGTAGGTACGTTGGGGGAACGTCGGCCTTGAACCGGCGAGAAGTGAGCAAGATCCGATGGCCAGCCTCTTCCGCGAGAACCCTGCTTCGCCCCAGCACGCCGCCCCGCCTCCGATCGAGGAGCCGGTGGCCGTGGAGACCCTCGTCGGCCTCACGCCGCTCGCCGCCGCGAAGGTGAACGAGATCCGCGATCAGGAGGCGATCGAGCCGGAGATGGGGCTGCGCCTGCGCGTGGTCGGCGGCGGCTGCGCCGGCTTCTCGTACGACCTCTACTTCGACGCGCCGACCGAGGTCGACCAGCAGTTCGAGGTCTCCGGCGTCAAGGTCGTCGTCGACGAGATGAGCCTCATGTACCTGGTCGGCACCCAGATCGACTACGTCGAGGGGCTGCAGGGCGCAGGCTTCAAGTTCAACAACCCGAACGTGAAGACCACCTGCGGCTGCGGCTCGTCGTTCAACGTGTGACGTTCGCACCCAAGGGGAGCCGCGACGAAGTGGGGCAAGGCGAGCGCAGCGAGCCCATCGGGGTAGCGCCCACGAGCCGCGACCTCGCGCGCAGCGCGAGCCGAGGAGATTCGATCTCCCACCTGCTGGCGCGCGAGCTCGGCGCCGACCGCGTGATCATGCGTGGCGACGAGCGGCTCGAGGACTACGGCCGGGACGAGAGCCCGCTCGGGCCGTTCCCGGCCGACGCCGCGGCGCTCTGCCAGTCGGCCGACGAGGTGGCGGCCGTGCTGCGGCTGTGCGCCGAGCACCGGGTGCCGGTCACCCCGCGCGGCGCCGGCAGCGGGCTCACCGGCGGCTGCCTGCCGATCCGCGGCGGCGTGGTCCTGTCCGTCGAGAAGATGCAGGCGGTGAAGGAGATCTCGGTCGATGACCTGGTCTGCGTCGTCGAGCCGGGCGTGATCACCGGCCAGCTCCAGGCGCAGGTCGAGGAGCTCGGCCTCTTCTACCCGCCCGATCCGGCGAGCCTCGACTACTGCTCGATCGGCGGCAACGCGGCGAACAACGCCGGCGGGCCGCGCGCCTTCAAGTACGGCGTCACCCGCGAGTACGTGCTCGGCCTCGACGTCGCGCTGATGGGCGGCGAGCGCCTGCGCGTCGGCCGGCGCACGACCAAGGGCGTCACCGGCTACGACCTCACCGCCGGCTTCGTCGGCAGCGAGGGGACGTTCGGCGTGATCACGGAGCTGACCCTCCGGCTGGTGCCGAAGCCGCCGGCGGTCGCGACGTTGCTGGCGGTCTTCCGCGACATGGCGGCCGCCGGCGCCGCGATCACGTCGCTCATCGGCCGCGGCATCCGCCCGCGCGTGCTCGAGATCGCCGACCGGACGTCGATCGATCACGTGCGGCCGCGCTCGCGCTACAAGTTCCCCGCCCTTGCCGGCGCGATCGTGCTGGCCGAGGTCGACGGCGATCCCGAGTCGCTCGACCTGCAGATCGAGCGGATGGGCGAGGACTGCGAGCGGGCCGGCGCGCTCGACGTCTTCGCGGCCAACGATCCGGCCGAGCGGCGCGCGCTGTGGGAGGCCCGCCGCCTGATCTCGCCGTCGCTGAAGGACGCGCACACCATCAAGATCGGCGAGGACGTCTGCGTGCCGCGCAGCCGGATCGCGCCGATGCTGGCGCGCATCGATCGCATCGCGGCTGACACCGGCCGGCCGATCGCGGTGTTCGGCCACGCCGGCGACGGCAACCTGCACGTCAACGTGCTCTCCGACGAGGATCCGGCCGATCCGGGCTCGTGGGAGCGGGTGCACGACGCCTGCCGGCGGATCTTCGTCGCCACCATCGACTGCGGCGGCACGCTGTCGGGCGAGCACGGCATCGGCCTCGCCAAGCGCGACTACGTCCCGCTCGAGCAGGGCGAGCGGCTGATCGAGTGGCAGCGCAGGTGGAAGGCGATGTGGGACCCCGCCGACCTGCTCAACCCCGGCAAGATCTTGCCGCTCCGCCAGGCGCCATGCTCGGAGTGAAGGCCGCCGCCGAGCCCGCGCCGCGCGGAGGCCTCCCGCACGCGCAGGTGGTGCGGCGCCTCGAGGCGGCGCTCGCCGCGCGCGTGCCGGTGCGCATCCACGAGCCGGGCTACCGGCGGGCGGCGGTCGCCGTGCTGTTCGTCGATCGCGGCGGCGCGTCGCGCGTGCCGATGATCGTGCGCGGCGCCGGCGCGCCGACCCACTCGAACCAGGTCGCGTTCCCCGGCGGCACCAGTGCGCCCGGCGAGGACGATCCGGTCGCGACCGCGGCGCGCGAGGCCGAGGAGGAGCTGGGCGTGCCGCCGGCCGCGACGCGCTTGCTCGGGCTGCTCGACGACGTCCCGACGCCGACCGGCTTCGTGATCACGCCGGTCGTCGCCGAGCTGGCGCCGTGGGCGGTGCTCCACCCGGATCCGCGCGAGGTCGCCGGCTGGTTCGAGGCGCCGCTCGAGATCTTCTTCGATCGCGACGCGGCCGAGTCACTCGGCGAGCGCGAGTGGAAGGGCGCGCGCTACCACCTGCGCGCCTACCATCACGGCGACCACCGCATCTGGGGCGCGACCGCGCGCATCATGGAAGCGGTCGTCGATCTGCTGTCGCCGTAGCGCGCCGCGCGCCGCGCGATCCCGCGCAAACCGCCGCGCGCGCCGGCAAGGGGTGCGTCTTCGCGAGGTCTTGTCGAGACCTTTATGCGAACCGGGTACGACCTTGACGAGGGGTTGACGTCGCCACGGCTAAGGATGGGGCCGTGATGCTGGATGTCTTCTACCTCCTTCTCATCCTCGTCCTCTTCGTCGCCTCGGCCTGGATGATCCGGGCCTTCGACCGCATGCGCGGGGACGGGAGGTGACCCCATGACCGCGCTCACCTGGATCGCAGCCATCGTGTCCCTCGGGCTCCTCGTCTACCTGCTCGTGGCGCTGTTCGCGCCGGAGAAACTGCAATGACCGCCGCCGGCATCGGCCAGATCGTCCTCTACGCCGTCGTCCTGATCGCGCTCGCCGTCCCGCTCGGTGCCTACATGGCGCGGGTCTACACCGGCAAGGCGACGTTCGCGCAGCGCCTGCTCGGCCCCGTCGAGCGCCTGTTCTACCGCCTGTTCGGCATCGATCCCGAGGCCGACATGACGTGGAAGCACTACGCGTTCGCCGTCATGATGTTCAACCTCCTCGGCATCCTCGTCGTCTACCTGCTGCAGCGCCTGCAGGGCCACCTGCCCGGCAACCCGCTGCACCTGCCGGGCGTCGACCCGCGCGTCGCGTTCAACACCGCGGTCAGCTTCGGCACCAACACGAACTGGCAGGCGTACGGCGGCGAGACCACGATGAGCCACCTCGTCCAGGCGCTCGCGCTCGGCGTGCAGAACTTCGTGTCGGCGGCGACCGGCATGGCGGTGCTCGTCGCGCTGATCCGCGCGTTCAGGCGGAAGCACGCCGACGGCGTCGGCAACTTCTGGTTCGACCTCACCCGGTCGACGCTCTACATCATGCTGCCGCTCTCGATCGTCACCTCCCTCGCGCTGGTCTGGCAGGGCGTGCCGCAGACGACGCACGGCAAGGAGACCGCCGCGCTGCTCGACGCGCAGCCCGGCACCGTC
>DASZXE010000116.1:0-4514 GCA_035546475.1 Kofleriaceae bacterium | reverse complement strand
CGAGGTAGCGGGCCAGTCGCTCGCGGCCGGAGACGGTGCAGGCGACGAGCCCGTCGGGAGAAGGCGCGCCGATGCAGCCGAGCTCGCGGGCCCGGTCACGCGACATGCTCTCCTGGCGGTCCTCGGCCTGCAGGGTGTAGTCGAAGACGTTGCTGCCGTCGGCGGGGTTCTGCCAGTAGTCGGGATAGGCGACGATGCCGGCGGCGGCGGCCTCTGGTTCGGTCGACGGATGGCGGCTGCCGACGCGCCCGTAGAGCGCCTTCATGAGCGGCGCGCCGCTGTCGACGACGCGCACGACGAGGTCGCCGCGGCGCGCGAGCACGTCGCGCACGCGGTCGGTGGCCTCCGGATCGGCGCCGGGCAGCTCGACGACGATGCGATCGCCCGCCGCCGCCACCGCCGGATCGGCGACGCCGCGATCGGCGATGCGGCGGCGGATCGTGTCGACCGCCTGCTCGAGCGCCGCCTTGCGGTCGGCGGGGGCACCCACGCCGGCGTCGTCGTTGCCGCCGTCGCCGCGGTCGCCGACGTCCATCGAGTAGACGAGCCGGACGACCGGCCCGGCCGGCTCGCGGTCGCGACCTGCCGGGCGAACCGGGTCGCCGTGGCAGCCGGCGAGCGCCACCAGCCCCACCGCCACCAGGGCCTGTCTCATCGTCCGAGCGTAGCCTCTCGGGCGGAGGGGCGGCACGGCTCCCGTCATCGATCGATCGGGACCGGTGGCCCCCCGCCCCGGCCGAGCTTGCTCGACGCGTCAGAGGGTTGGCCAGAATGCCAACCCTCTCGTCGATCGATCGGTCCCGAGGAGGACCTCGGGACCGATCTCCACACAGAACAACCCCGGCCCGAGCTGCGCTCGGGGCCTCAGTCGCGGTGGTACGGCTCGCCGCGTACGATCTTGAAGCCGCGGTAGAGCTGCTCGAGGACCAGCACGCGCACGAGCCGGTGCGCGATCGTCAGGCGGCCGAACGCGAGCAGGCGCCGCGCCCGCGCGCGCAGCTCGTCGCCGAGGCCGTCGGCGGCGCCGACCAGCAACCAGACCGGCGCCCCGCCGCCGCGCAGCTCCTCCGCGGCCAGCACGTCGCGGGCGAACTCCGCCGACGACAGCAGGTCGCCGCGCTCGTCGAAGGCGTAGACGTGCGCGGCCGCCGGGATCGCGGCGGCGAGCGCCTCGAGCGTCCTGTGCTCGACGACGTCGAGCGTGCAGTACGGCCGCAGGCGCTTGCGGTACTCGGCCTCCGCCGCGACGAGGTACTCCTCCTTCAGGCGGCCGACGACGGCGACCGTGACCTTCACGCGATCAGTAGGCCTGATCGACGGGGATGCGCGCCTCGGCCGGGACCTCGATCGGCACCCGCGGCGCGTCGACCCACAGGCCCTCGAGGTCGTAGTGCTCGCGCAGCGGGTGGTGGAAGACGTGGACGAGGAAGTCGCCGAAGTCGAGCAGCGCCCACTGGCCGGAGCGCTTGCCCTCGGTGCCGAGCGGGCGGATGCCGAGGTCGCGCAGCCCGGTGACGATCGCCTCGCTGATCGCCTCGACCTGGCGATCGGACCGGCCGCTCACGACGAGCTGGTAGTTGCAGTACGAGCAGAGGCTGCGCACGTCGAGGAGGACCGGCTCGAGCGCCTTCTTGTCGAGCGCGAGCGCGAGCGCCTTCAGCGCGCCGTCCTTGCCGCCCTCGTCGGTGCGCGGCTCGGCCGGGCGCTCGTCGTCGCCCTGCGCGCGCACCGGCCGGGCACTGTCGGCGCGGCCCTTCCGGGTCCGCTTGCCCTCGTCGCCGGCGTCGCCGCCGCCTGGCTTGGCGCTCTGATCGGTCATGTCGTCCTTCCTGCTTCCGGTCCCGTGCGGCCGCGCGTCGGCTAGCCGCGGATCTGTCCGGTCCCCCGGACGATGAACTTGGTGGTCGTCAGCCCCTCGGCGCCCATCGGCCCGTAGGCGTGCAGCCGCGTCGTCGAGATGCCGATCTCGGCGCCGAGGCCCAGCTCGCCGCCGTCGGCGAAGCGGGTCGATGCGTTGTGCATCACCGTCGAGCTGCCGCACTCGCGCAGGAACCGCTCGGCGGCTGCCGCGTCGCCGGTGACGATGCTCTCGGTGTGGTCCGAGCCCCAGCGGGCGATGTGGTCGAGCGCGCCGCCCGTGCCGTCGACGACGCGCACCGCGCAGATGAGGTCGAGGTACTCGGCCGCCCAGTCGTCGTCGGTCGCGGCCTTCACCGACGGGCCGCCGAGCGCCTGCACCTCGGCGTCGCCGCGCAGCTCGACGCCGCGCCCGCCCAGCCGCGCGACCAGCGCCGGCACGAAGCGCGGCGCGATCGCGCGGTCGACGAGGATCGTCTCGAGCGCGTTGCAGACGCCCGGCCGCGAGACCTTGCCGTTCTCGGCGAGCGCGAGCGCCATCTCGACGTCGGCGGCGGCGTGGACGAACAGGTGGCAGACGCCCTTGTAGTGCTTGATGACCGGCACCCGCGCGTGCTCGGCGACGAAGCGGATGAGCCCCTCGCCGCCGCGCGGGATGACGAGGTCGATCAGCTCGTCGAGTTGCACCAGCTCGCGGATCGCGTCGCGGTCGGTCGACGGCACCACCGTCACCGCCGCCGCCGGCAGCCCGGCCGCGACGAGCCCCACGCCGACCGCCGCCGCCAGCGCCTGGTTCGACGCGAACGCCTCCGAGCCGCCGCGCAGGATGCACGCGTTGCCGGCCTTGAGGCACAGCGCCGCCGCGTCGACGGTGACGTTCGGCCGCGCCTCGTAGACGATCGCGATCACGCCGAGCGGGATGCGCATGCGGGCGATCTGCAGCCCGTTCGGCCGGGTCTCCGGCCGCTCGACGCGGCCGACCAGCTCGGGCTGCGCGGCGATCTCGAGGACGGCGCGGGCGATCGCCGCCAGCCGAGCCGGATCGAGGCGCAGCCGGTCGATCATCGCCGGCGCCAGGCCGCGCGCACCGGCGGCGGCGACGTCGCGCTCGTTGGCGGCGAGGATCTCGGCTTCACGCGCGCGCAGCTCGCCGGCGATGGCGGTCAGCGCCCGCTGGCGGACCTCGGGGGTCGCGCGGGCGACGTCGCGGGCCGCGCCGCGGGCGGCCCGTGCAAGGGACTCCAGCGGCCCCCGCGGACGAGGAGGAGGACCCAGATCAGCGATCACAGGATCACGAGGTCGTCGCGGTGGATGGCTTCGTCGAGAGACCTGTATCCGAGAGTGGCTTCGATGTCGGCCGAATGCAAGCCCCGGATCTGGCGCAGGGCGCCGGCGTCGTACGCGGTCAGACCGCGGGCCACCTCGGCGCCGTCGGGGTCGACGACGCTCACCGTCTCGCCGGCGCCGAACTCACCCTCGATCGCGGTGATCCCCTTCGGCAGCAGGCTCTTGCCCTGCTCGCACAGCGCGCGGCGGGCGCCGGCGTCGACGAGGATCCGGCCGGCCGGCTTGGCGCCGTAGGCGATCCAGTGCTTGCGGCGCGACACCGGCATCGCGCGCGGCAGGAAGACGGTGCCGACGTCGGCGCCGGCGACGAGGTCGAGCAGCACGTCGGGGCGGCGGCCGGGCGCGACCACGCACGGGATGCCGAGCCGGGTGACCATCTTCGCCGACTGCACCTTCGACGCCATGCCGCCGGAGCCGACGCCGTCGCCGCGGCTGGCGCCCGCGACCGGCGCCGCCTCGCGATCGACGTCGCGCACGACCGGGATGCGCACCTTCTGCTCGTCCCACACGCCGTCGACGTCGGTGAGGATGACGAGCGCGTCGGCCGACACCAGGCTCGACACCAGCGCGGCGAGCTGATCGTTGTCGCCGAACTTGATCTCCTCGGTGGCGACGGTGTCGTTCTCGTTGATGATCGGCACGACGTTGCGATCGAGCAGCGCGCGCAGCGTGAGCCGCGCCGACAGGAAGCGGCGGCGATCGCCGAGGTCGTCGTGGGTGAGCAGTACCTGGCCGATGATCAGATCGTGCGGCGCGAAGGCGTGCCGCCAGTGCTGCATGAGCTGGCTCTGGCCGACGGCCGCGCACGCCTGCAGGCCGGGCAGGTCGGGCGGGCGCGACGGCTCGCGCAGCGCCTTCACGCCCAGCGCGATCGCGCCCGACGAGACGATCACCAGCTCGAGGCCGCGCGCGCGCAGGGCCGCGACCTGATCGGCGATCGCCGCGGGCCGGCCGGCGGGGCTCTCGGCGAGGAGCCGGCTGCCGATCTTCACGACCAGCCGGCGGGCGTCGCGCAGCGAGGCGCGGTCGTCCGCGATCACGCCTTGCCCCGGTTCCGCCACAGCTCGTCGAAGCGGTCGATCGCCTTGTCGAGGAACGGGTTCACCTCGGCGGATAGCTGCAGCTCGACGGCGGCGGCGGCGCGGGCGAGCACGCCGTCGGTGGAGGCGAGCTCGCGCTCGACCAGCGCGTCGACCTCGTCGATCGCCTCGGCGTCGGCGACGTCGCCGCGCTTGAGCAGCTTGCGCAGGCGGCCGCCCGACGCGCGGTCGGCGAGCTCGAGCGGGGCGCGCGCGACGGTGCGGGCGCCG
>DASZXE010000115.1:0-1773 GCA_035546475.1 Kofleriaceae bacterium | reverse complement strand
GCGCCGCGCCCTCGGCGTCCTGCTGGCGCTGCGCCCCGTCGGAGACCGCGCGCAGCCGGGTCGCCGCCTCCATCGAGTCGCCGCGGGCCAGCGCGATCGACGCCAGCGCGCCGTGCGCGGCGCCGAAGTCGGGCCAGCGCGCGAGCGCGTGGCGCGCCAGCTCGATGCCGTCGACGAACCAGGCCGGCCGCGCGGCCGCGATCGCGAGGATCCGCTCGAGCAGGGTCGGCTGATCGGGGCCGGCGGCGGCGAGCAGCGCCCGGTAGCCGCGCATCGCGTCGTCGAGCTGGCCGGCGCGCAGGAGCTCGTCGGCCGACTGCATCGCGTCGCGCGCCGCCGCGATCGACCGCGCGCCCGCCGACGCCGACGGCTCCTCGCCGGTCGCCGCGCCGTAGCCGACCGCGATCGCGCCCCGGTGGACGGTCAGCGTGCTGACGACGACGCCGGTCGTGCGCGGCAGCCGCCAGCCGGCCGCCGGCAGGAGGTGCCACAGCACCGGCGGCACCGCGGTCACCTCGAGGTCGCCGAGCCCGCGGACCCGCAGGCCCTGGCCGCCGTGCGGGTCGGCGGCGCCGCCGTGCACGCGCGCCTGCGGGTCGGGCGCGGAGGCGGGCGGCGCGGCGTCGCCCAGCACCAGCTCGAGCAGGCGGTGGGTCAGCAGCGGCCCCGGCGTCGGCAGGTGGCCGTGCACGCGGATCGTGTGGGCGAGCGCGCGCACGGTCGCGCCGCGGGCCAGCGCCGTCACCCGGAACGACAGGTCGGCGGTCGCGAGCCCGTCGGTGACGCGGGCGGTGAAGGCCAGGTCGCCGTCGGCGATCCGGCCGCGCACCTGGCCGAAGCCGGCCCGGCCGAGCGCGGTCGCGCGGGTCGCGAGGTGGCGATCGAGCGCGCGCTGGTCGACCCGCAGCGCCAGGCCGGCGAGCCGGGTGCGCACCCGCTGCAGGCGCGCCGGCGTGAGCCCGTCGGGGCCGACGATCGGCGCCGGCGCGGTCAGCTCCAGGCGCTCGACCCGCACGCACGCGAAGGCGTCGACCTCGGCGACCGCGACCCGCACGTCGTCACCGCCAGGGTGGACGACGAAGGCCAGCGGCGCCGAGCCCTTCAGCGGCGAGCCTCCTGGGGACGCGCCCGAGATCACAGCCGCGGAGGGTAGCGCAGCGGCGCCGCACGGTCACCGTGGGCCGCCACCTACTGCGCGCCGGCGCGGCGGGGCCGGGGCTACTGCGGCTTCGGCTTCTGCAGGCTGATGCAGGGCTGGTAGGTGATCGGCAGCCGGTGGCCCTGGTCGTCGTAGTTCTGCAGGTAGCCCCAGGTCGGCTTGATCTTGCCGTCGTGGGTGAGCGCGTCGCAGCGCTCGCGCAGGAAGTCGGCGAGGAGCTCGTAGCCGCGCGTCAGCGACAGCCGCTCGACGAGCCGGTCGGCCTGCTTGTCGAACTCGGCGACGTCGGCGAGGTCCTTGCCGGTGAGCTGGACGAGCGCGTACTGCGGCATCGGGTCGACGACGCTCGCGCGCACCTCGAAGATCCGGTCGGCGACGCCGCCGACCGCCAGCTCGTTGAACAGCGCGTTGGCGAGCTCCGCCGACTCGCCGATCGGCGTCGAGTCGCCCGAGCGGACGATGGCGTCGTGGCGCTCGACCACGACCGGATCGAGCTTGCCGAGCGGCGGCAGCTTCTCCTGGGTCGGCACCATGATCGGCGGCGGACCCGCCGGGGTCGTCGAGGCGGAGCCGGCGCCCGCGCCCTCCGCGGCCGGCGCCGCCGAGCCGGAGCC
>DASZXE010000114.1:0-9093 GCA_035546475.1 Kofleriaceae bacterium | reverse complement strand
CGCTCGAGCTCGGCGCCGTCGACTTCGTCGCCAAGCCGGCGGTCGACGTCGTCCGCGGGCTGACCGGGCTGGCGGACGAGCTCGCGGCCAAGCTGCGGGCCGCCGCCCGCGCGCGGGTCGGACCGCGCCGCGCGCCGGCCGCCCCGGTCGGCGCCGGGCTCGCCGACGGCAGCGACAAGGTGATCGCGATCGGCGCGTCGACCGGCGGCACCGAGGCGCTGCGCGAGCTGCTGTCGGCGCTGCCGCCCGACGCGCCCGGCGTGGTGGTCGTGCAGCACATGCCGCCGCTGTTCACCCGCTCGTTCGCCGACCGCCTCGACAGCCTGTGCCGCATCCGCGTCAAGGAGGCCGAGGACGGCGACCCGGTCCTCCCCGGCCACGCGCTGATCGCGCCGGGCGGCCGCCACCTGAAGCTGCGCCGCAACGGCGCCGCCTGCACCGTCGAGGTCTTCGACGGCGCGCCGGTCAACGGCCACCGGCCGTCGGTCGACGTGCTCTTCCACTCGTGCGCGCAGCGGCTCGGCGCGAGCGCGGTCGGCGTCATCCTGACCGGCATGGGGCGCGACGGTGCCCACGGCCTCGCCGCCATGCGCCGCCGCGGGGCGCACACGATCGCGCAGGACCAGGCGACGTCGGTCGTCTTCGGCATGCCGCGCGAGGCGATCGAGCGCGGCGCGGCCGAGCAGGTGCTGCCGCTCGACCGCATCGCCCGCGCGGTCATCGGCTGACCGGCGGCCGCGGCGGCGGGCGGCTCGGCGTCAGACCAGCGCGCGCACGGACGGTCCGCCGGCCCCGTTCTCGAGCACGTGCAGCGACCGCTCGGGCAGCTCGCGCCACGCCTCGTCGGTCAGCGGCTCGCTCGCCACCACCAGGACCTTCGACGGCACGCCGGCGGGCTGGCGGGCTGGCGGCGCGACCGGCAGCCAGACCTCCGACCCGACGCGGGCCGCCGAGCAGCCCGGGTCCTCGTCGACCGCGCGCGCTCGCTCCGGGCCGCGCGGTTCGTCCGCCGACCGGACGAGCAGGTGGAGCGCGCGCCCCAGCCGGTGCGCGAAGATCCGCTCGCCGCACGCGAGCAGGAACGACAGCGAACCGAGCGCCGGCCCCTCGTGCAGCGCCCGCACCGCCAGCGCGACGCCGCGCTCGAGGTCACCCGCGCGATCGATCGCGCTCGCCACGAACGCGAACAGCCGCTCGCTGTCCGTCTCGCCGGCGACCTCGGCCCGGCGCTCGGCGGACGTCGCCGCCGCCAGCGCCGCCGGATCGGTGACGGTGCCGTTGTGGGCGAACACCAGCGGGCCGCGCCGGAACGGGTGCGTGTTGGCGAGCGCCGTCTCGCCGACGGTCTTCTGCCGGATGTGGGCGACGACCACCCGGCCGCGCACCGTGTCGGCGACGTCGTCGAAGCGCGGCGACGCCTGCGCGCACGCGGTGTCGCGGTGGAGCTGCCAGCCGCCCGGCTCGTCGATCGCCACGCCCCAGCCGTCGCGGTGCTCGCGGGCCAGCGTCCACAGGCTGCGCGGCGCATCACGCAGGAGCACGCGCGGGCTCACCGGCCGCGCGGACAGCAGGCCGAACATGCGGCACATGGAAGGATCCTCGACCTTCCTGGCACACCGTCGAGCCCCGCGCCACTTTTCGGCAGCCGACCGGCCGCGTCACGCGGCGCGCGCCCCCGCGAGCGGCCCGGAAGCCGCTTCACGCCATCGCAACGGAGCCGGAGCGTTGCGCGAAGTTGCGCGAAGCTCAGGCGTCGGCCGCCCGCGCTTCCTTGCTGTAGGTGATGAGCGGCTGGGCGTGCTTCTCGATCACGTCCTCGTTGACGATGACCTCGCTCACGGCCTGCCCGGGGATCTCGTACATGATGTCGAGCAGCGCGCTCTCGAGGATCGCCCGCAGGCCGCGCGCACCGCTCTTCTGCGTCGACGCGAGCTGCGAGACCTTGGTCAGCGCCCCCTTCGCGAACTTCAGCTTCACCCCGTCCATCTCGAACAGCTTCTGGTACTGCTTCACCAGCGCGTTCTTCGGCTGGGTGAGGATCTGCACCAGCGCCTCCTCCGACAGCTCGTGGAGCGGCGCGATCACCGGCAGGCGCCCGATGAACTCCGGGATCATGCCGTACTTGAGCAGGTCCTCGGGCTGCACCTGCTGGAGCAGCTCCCACTGCGACAGCTTGGCCGGCGCGTTCTTCATCGCCGCGCCGAAGCCGATCACCTTCTGCCCGATGCGGTTCTCGATGATGTCCTCGAGGCCGACGAACGCGCCGCCGCAGATGAAGAGGATGTTCGTGGTGTCGACCTGCAGGAACTCCTGCTGCGGGTGCTTGCGGCCGCCCTTGGGCGGCACCGACGCCAGCGTGCCCTCGATGATCTTGAGCAGCGCCTGCTGCACGCCCTCGCCGCTCACGTCGCGGGTGATCGACGGGTTGTCGCTCTTGCGGGCGATCTTGTCGATCTCGTCGATGTAGACGATGCCGCGCTGCGCCCGCTCGATGTCGTGGTCGGCGTTGTGGAGCAGCGAGACGATGATGTTCTCGACGTCCTCGCCGACGTAGCCGGCCTCGGTGAGGTTGGTCGCGTCGGCGATCGCGAACGGCACGTTGAGGATGCGCGCCAGCGTCTGCGCGAGCAGCGTCTTGCCGGAGCCGGTCGGGCCGAGCAGGAGGATGTTCGACTTCTGCAGCTCGACGTCGTCGTCGCGCGTCGCGCCCTTCTGGTCGATGCGCTTGTAGTGGTTGTGGACGGCGACCGAGAGGATCTTCTTGGCGCGGTCCTGACCGATCACGTACTCGTCGAGGACCTTCTTGATCTGCGCCGGCTTCGGGATGACGCCGTTGCCGTAGCCCGGCTCGTCCTTCTCGATCTCCTCGGCGATGATGTCGTTGCAGAGCCCGATGCACTCGTCGCAGATGTAGACGGTGGGGCCGGCGATGAGCTTCTTGACCTCCTTCTGCGACTTGCCGCAGAAGCTACAGGTCAAGGAGGAGTCGCGCTTGTCAGGCGGCATGACGGTACCGGACCCTGGCGTATCACAGGACGCGCGCGGGAGGTGGCGTCACTTGTCCTTCGGCGGCTCGGGCTTCTTGCGGGTGAAGACCTCGTCGATGAGGCCGTACTCCTTCGCCTCGACCGAGCTCATGAAGTAGTCGCGCTCGGTGTCGTTGCGGATCTTCTCGATCGGCTGGCCGGTGTGGTGGGCCAGGAGCGTGTTCAGCCGCTCGCGGGTCTTGAGCAGCTCGCGGGCGTGGATCTCGATCTCGGTCGCCTGACCCTGGAAGCCGGCCAGCGGCTGGTGGATCATGATGCGCGCGTTGGGCAGCGCCGACCGCTTGCCCTTGGTGCCGGCGGCGAGCAGGAACGAGCCCATCGACGACGCCTGGCCCATGCAGATGGTGGCCACGTCGCAGCGGACGTGCTGCATGGTGTCGTAGATCGCGAAGCCGGCGGTGACGTGGCCGCCCGGCGAGTTGATGTAGAGCATCACGTCCTTCTCGGGATCCTCGCTCTCGAGGAACAGGAGGGACGCGACGACCACGTTGGCGATCTGGTCGTCGATCGCGGAGCCCAGGAAGATGATCCGCTCCTTGAGCAGGCGGGAGAAGATGTCCCAGCCCCGCTCGCCGCGGTGGGTCTGCTCGATGACCGTCGGGATCAGGTAGTTCTTGATGTCCATGGGCTAGGCCGACTGTACGAGGGCCCGGCAGGCAAGGCAACGCGAGGCGGCCCGCCCTGCCCGAAATGACGGGGTGGTCGGGCGCGATGACCACGTGGGGCGGGCCGCCTCGTTGCGGGAGCTGGAGATCGGCCGCTCCGCGCGTTCGTGCAGGCCCGATCGTCGTGACGCGGCGCACGAGGCCATCGCCGACGACGCTCCAGCCACGCGAGCCAGGATGCGGCGGTGATCGACGACGTTCGTGCGTACCACCGGGCGGCCTGGGACCGGAAGGTGCGGGCCGGCGACCGCTGGACGGTCGCCGTGGCGAGCGAGGAGGTGACGGGCGCGGGCCGGTGAATGGAGCGTGCTGCGGAAGCCGGCCCGGCCGGTGCCACGGCCTGGTTCGCCGAGCTCGAGACCGTCGGCGAGTGCGTCGCCTGCACGACGTGCGGCACCAGCTTCGAGATCGGACTGCGGCTGTGGGCGATCCTCACCCTCGGCGACGGGTTCATGACGCGCCTGCCGCCGCTGCGGCTGTCGGCCGCCGGCCCTTGCCGGTGGCTTCGCCATCCGTCCGAGCTCGGCCTCCCGCTCGCCGCCGCCGGCGGCTCGATCCTGCTCGTCAGCCCGCCCGCCGCCCTCGCCGTCACGCTGCTCGTGCCGCTCACCCTCGTCGGCTGCCGGCGCGAGGAGACCGCTCTCACCGCCGCGCGCACCGCCGCCAGCTCCTGATCGCAAGAAAGTTGGTGGGAAACGCGGGTGGCCGACGCCTTCCGTGACAAGGCGCTGGCTGTGGCCTGGAGGTCCGCGATCGACACCCTCGGCTCGCCGATGGCGCGACGCGGCCATCCGGACCGTCGGCCAGCGCGCCACCGACGGGGCCCGACACGCTCGACGTCCATCGATCGGAAGCAATCCACCAACGACCGCACGGAGCTGGCATGTGGAACACTGGCTGCAAGTTCGTGGGCAATACGCTCGCGATCGACATCAACATCCTCGACGGCGAGAACAACCACTTCGCGATCACGGTGCCCGCGAGACAGAGCGTCTCGTACAACAACGTGATCTTCCCGTGGTGCAACAGCCGCTCCGAGGTCGAAGGCAAGGCCTTCAGGGTCTCGAGCGTCGATACGGGGGAGGTCTTCATGTACCTCTTCCAGTCGTATCAGGACAACAAGATCTGCTGGTCGTTGCCGTCAGTCGCTGATCCGTGGACTGGCCGCCACGTCATCCGCAACGGCAGCGCCTCCCACGACGAGCAGGTCCCGCTGCCGGCGATCGACATCTACCTCCTGCCCGGCTTCGTGTTCGGGCTCGCCGCGATGCCGCCCCCCGCCTTCGACGACTACTTCGGTTCGGTCGTCAGCGCCGTGGGCGCGGCCGCCGCGCTGGTCGGCGGCGTCGCGGAGGCGGCCCACAAGGCCGCCGGCAAGCACTAACCGTTCATCCAACCGATCAGAGAGACATCCAATGTGGAACACTGGCTGCAAGAACATCGCAAACGGGCTCGGGCGGGCGATCAACGTGCTCGACGGGGAAGACAACCACTGGGCGGTCACCGTCGGCAGCGCGGGCGGCGTGCCGTTCGACGATGTCATCTTCCCGTGGTGCAACAACTCGAACGAGATCGCCAGCAAGGCATGTCGCGTGTCGGCGACCGATTCGGGGAAGGTCTTCATGTACGTCTTCCAGGACTACGGGGTCAACCAGCTGTGCTGGTCCCTGAGCGGCGGCGGCGACCTGTGGACCAACCGGCGGCAGGTGACGAACGGCAGGCACTCCAACCATGCGCAGTCGCCGCTGCCGGAGGTGGACCTGTACATCGCGGGCGACCGCGTCTTCGCCGTGCCCGCGACGTCGCCGGACAACTTCAAGAAGTACTACGCCGACATCCTGGAGATCGTGTCGGCGGTGGGTGAGATCGCGGCCGCCATCGCCGCGGTTGCTGCCTGACGGCGGCTCGGCCGGGTTGCTTCGCGTGAGACCGGGCTCGGGTTCCTGTCCGAGGCCGATCGGATCGATCCGACCGATCCCGATCGCCGGCCGGTCGAGCGAGAGGGACGTCGCGAGCAGCGCGGACGTCGGCTGCGCCGTCGAGCAGCGTCCGGCCCGGGACGTGTCCGAGCGGTCGAGCCCGGGCCGCTCGATGGCGATCAGCCGTACGCCTGGATGAGCTCGCCTGCGCGCCCGGCAACACCGCGTCGCCTCGCGCGTGCGAGGCCGGATGGTGCGCCGTCGGACGACAGAGGGCGCGGTCGCCGTTCGCGGGCGGCCGGCGCGTTAGCATGGCGCGATGCGCCGCCTGCCAGGTCTCGCCGTCGCCGCCGTGCTGCTCACCATCGCTGCCGTCGCGGGGCGACCGACCGTCGCCGCGCCGGCCCCGGCCCCGGCCCCGGCGAAGGCGCTGCCGGCGAAGACGGCGCCGGCGGCGGGGTTGCCGACGGAGATCCCGGCGACCGTCACCGTCTCGCACGAGGGCTTCGACTTCGAGCGCCGCGAGGCCGAGATCCCGATGCGCGACGGCGTGACCTTGCACACGGTCATCCTCGTGCCGCACGGCGCCAGGGCGACGCCGATGCTGCTGACCCGCACGCCGTACGACGCCGACGACATGTCGGGCAAGAACCCGTCGACGCACCTGGCGATGGCGATCGACGGCTACGACAGCATCCCCGACCTCGTCGCCGACGGCGCCTACATCCGCGTCCTCCAGGACGTGCGCGGCAAGTACGGCTCAGACGGCGACTACGTGATGAACCGGCCGCTGCACGGCCCGCTCAACCCGACCGCGGTCGACCACTCGACCGACACCTACGACACGATCGACTGGCTGGTGAAGCACGTGCCGGAGTCGAACGGCAAGGTCGGCATCCTCGGCGTGTCGTACGACGGCTTCACCTCGCTCATGGGCCTCGTCGATCCGCACCCGGCGCTCAAGGTCGCCGTGCCGATGAACCCGATGGTCGACGGCTGGCGCGGCGACGACTGGTTCCACAACGGCGCCTTCCGCCAGCTCGGCATGAGCTACATCTACGAGCAGGAGGCGACGCGGAAGAACGAGGAGCTGTGGCCGCTCGCCTACCACGACGACTACGACCTGTTCATGGACGCGGGGTCGGCGGGCGAGCTGGGCCGGCGGCGCGGCCTCGACCAGGTCGGCTTCTGGCAGAAGATCCTCGCCCACCCGGCGTACGACTCGTTCTGGAGCGACCAGGCGGTCGATCGCGTGCTGGCGGCGCGCCCGCTGACGGTGCCGGTGATGCTGGTCCACAGCCTGTGGGACCAGGAGGACCTCTACGGCGCGCTCGCCGTCTACCGGGCGCTGGCGCCGAAGGACCCGTCGCACGACAAGCTGTTCCTGGTGATGGGCCCGTGGGTGCACGGCGGCGAGCTCGGCGACGGCTCCGAGCTCGGGCCGCTCGAGCTCGACAGCGCGACCGGCAAGACGTTCCGCCGCGACATCCTGCGGCCGTTCCTCGACCAGTACCTGCGGGACGGCGCGCCGAAGGCCAACGTCGCGCCGGTGACGGCGTTCGAGTCGGGGACGAACGTGTGGCGGCGGCTCGACACCTGGCCGTCGGCGTGCGCGAAGGGCTGCTCGATCGCGCCGACGCCGCTCTACCTGGGCGCCGGCGGCGCCGCCGGCTTCACCGCGCCCGCGCGGCCCGGCTGGGACGAGTACGTCTCGGATCCGGCGCGGCCGGTCACGCACATGCCGCGGCCGGTCGTCGAGCTGAACGGCGGCGACGAATGGCGCTACTGGCTGGTCAGCGACCAGCGCCAGGCCGCCGCCCGCCCCGACGTCCTCGTCTACCAGACCGCGCCGCTCACCGCGCCGCTCAAGATCAGCGGCACGCCGCAGGTGAACCTGGTGGCGTCGACCACCGGCACCGACGCCGACTGGGTCGTGAAGCTCATCGACGTCTATCCGCCGGAGGTGCCGGGCGACCACGACCTCGGCGGCTACCAGCTCGCGGTGTCGATGGACATCTTCCGCGGCCGCTACCGCGAGGGGCTCGACCGGCCGAAGCCGATCGCGGCCGGCAAGCCGCTGCCGTACACGTTCGCGCTGCCCGACGCGAACCACGTCTTCCTGCCCGGCCACCGGATCATGGTGCAGGTGCAGTCGAGCTGGTTCCCGCTCTACGACCGCAACCCGCAGACGTTCGTGCCGAACATCTTCCTGGCCAGGCCGGGCGATTACCGCAAGGCGACGATGCGCGTCTATCGCTCGCCGGGACAGGCCAGCTCGATCACGCTGCCTGTCGCGCGCGGGCCATGATGGTCAGTGACGATCAGCGGATTGCGTGATCGTCAGTGGCTGAGCGCCCACAGCTTGGCGCGGAAGGTCGCGAGATGGTCATCTTCCGCTCCGCCCACCAGGGCAAGCTCAAGTTCTCCGACGAGAGCCTCCCGCTCGGCGGCAGCTCCGCCATGCCGTTCGTGCGCGAGTGAGCGTCGACGTCGACACCCGCGAGTGTCGTCGCGGGCGGCTCCGTTTCGTCCGCACGTTCGAAGCCGACCGCTCGCGCGTCACATCTTGTACACGTCGCCCACCTGATCATCGACGAGCCACACGAAGTTGCCGTCGAAGGCGGAGACATGGGCGTGCCCCGGCGGCGTGAACGCCTGGTACGTGAAGTCGGAGACCAGGTAGCGACGGCCGGCCGCGCCGGTCGCGCCCGTCGCCCACATGTGACTGCCGTCGAACACCAGGCGCGTCGGCACGCCGAGACCGGGCAACGTCGCGACCTCCGCACCGTCAGCGACCGCGAGGACGTGGATGACGTCTGCGCTCGGCACCCACAGGTTGGCACCGTCGAACGCGATCTGCTGGACGTCCAGGCCAACCTGGTAGCTCGCCACCACCGCTCCGTTCGCGTTGAGCTTGGCGAGGACGCCCTGGTCGTTGGTGACCCAGAGGTACGCTCCGTCGAAGGCGAGCGCGGTGGGATGGGCGAGCGGCGACGAGCTGACGACCGCAAGGCTGTCGGTGTCGATGCGCTGCACGAGGTTCGCCCCGTAGTTCGCGGCCCACAGGTAGCGTCCGTCGAAGGCCAGGCTGCGGGGCGCCGCGTTCACGGCGACCGAGGCGAGCTCGTTGGTGCCGGGGTCGTAGCGCAGGAGGTTGTTGCCCGGGTTGTTGCCCCAGACGTTCTTGCCGTCGTAGGCGAGCGGGGGACGCAGGGCCACGTTGTTGGCCGTGCGACGGCCTCCCGAGCTCCCCGGCGGTATCTGGATGAGCCCGCTCGAACCGGCCACCCACAGGTCGGAACCGTCGAACACGACGTCGCGTACCGCCAGATCCTCCAGGACGCTCGCGGGCTGACGGATGCCGTACCAGTGCAGCGTCGCCGCGCGAATCCGATCGAGCGCCACGCCGGGTTCGCCCTGTGGGCCCGCCGGTCCGGCGGGACCGGTAGCGCCAGCGGGCCC
>DASZXE010000113.1:0-4260 GCA_035546475.1 Kofleriaceae bacterium | reverse complement strand
CGGCCTCGGCCTCGGCCGGCGACGCCAGCGCGGCGGCGGCGGCCGGCAGGCTCGACCCGTGCGAGGCGACCAGCTCGCGCGCGCCGAACACGCCGGCGATGAGCGCCGCCGCCAGCAGCCAGCGCCACGGCCGGCCGCGCTCGACGGAGATCACCGGCAGCGTCGGATCGCTGCCGACCTGGCGCGACCGCGCGCCGCCGCTCGCCAGCGCGAGGCGCGACACCGGCATCGCGATCGAGCCGGTGAGCCGCTCGCGGAGCTGGTCGCGCACCTCGGTCAGGACGGCGGCCACCCGGCGCGCGCTCGGCCGCGCCGCCGGGTTCTTGCACAGCATCGCCAGCAGGAGCTCCTCGAGCACCGGCGGGATCTTCGGCCACACCTCGTGCGGCATCGGCGGCGCGTCGTTGACGTGCGCCAGCAGGAGCTCGGCGGTGGTGGTCGCGTTGAACGGCGGCTCCTCGAGGAACAGCTCGTAGGCGACGACGCCGAGCGCGTAGATGTCCGAGGCGGCGGTGACGCCCTCGCCCTTCACCTGCTCGGGCGCCACGTAGCGCGGCGTGCCGATCGTCAGCGTGTCGCCCGAGCTGCCGTCGGTGCCGACGTTGATCGACGCGACGCCCCAGTCGACCAGCTTGACGGTGGTCGTGCCGCGGCCGCCGGTGCGCGGCCGCTCCTCGGCGAGGAAGACGTTGTCGAGCTTGATGTCGCGGTGGACGATGCCGGCCTCGTGGGCGGCGGCCAGCGCGTCGCACAGCGGCAGCAGGTAGTCGATCGCCTCGACGGCCGACATCCGGCTCTCGGCGTGGCGGTCGCCGAGCGTGCGGCCCTCGAGCCGCTCCATCACCAGGTACGGCCGGCCGTCGGGCATCGTGCCCGACTCGAAGATGTCGACCACGTTCGGGTGCGAGAAGGCGTTGACCGCGCGCGCCTCGACGAGCACCGAGGCGGCGTCGATCGAGCCGCCCATCATGTCGCGGTGCACCAGCTTGAGCGCCGCGCTCTTGCCGATCTCGACGTGGCGCACCGCGTAGACCGTCCCCATTCCGCCGCGGCCGAGCTCGCGCTCGACGCGCCACTGACCGATCATCGTCCCGGGGGCCAGGTCGTCCTGCGGCAGCGTGGTGGGGTTGGGATCGACCGGCGACATGGTGGGTTGGCCTCGGCTTACGACGAGGTGACGCGAGTGCATCGCACGTGCCCGCGGCGCGAACGGAGAAGGGGTGCGGACCGCCGAACGATCGGCGCGCGCGGGCGCGCGGATCCGCCCGACTGTGGCGGTGCCGCACGGCACACCCGCGCCGTCACGCGGGGATCGGCTGGCGCGGCGCCTGCACGGCAGGCCCCAATCCCCTCAGCCACCCACTCCAGCGGAAGGATCGGACCATGCGCGCAAAGTCGACCGTCAGCACTCCCGGCCCCGTACAGGTCGGTGACCTCGTGACCGCGGCCTTCGACGCGGCGGCCAAGCTCGGCCGCGACGCGCGCGAGACCTCACGCCTCGCGACCGAGGCGGTGGCCCACCTGCTCCGCCACGCGCGGACCGCCGGCTCGCACCGCACGGTTCATTGAGCCGCGCGCGACCGCCGGCGTTGCCGTCGGCCGTCCCGCCTCCAGCTCGCCTCCCGTCCCGCCTCCAGCTCGCCTCCCTCCCTCGCCTCCCTCGCCTCCCACGCCTCCTCCTGCCGCCGTCCCGTGCGTTCAGGGCACGGCGTGCAGGCCGCTGTGGCGCAGCACCATCGGCTTGGACCGCTGGCTCGGCAGCCGCACCCGCGCCGCCGGCGCGACCTGCTGCACGACCGGCTGCGGCTGCTGCTGCGGCCACAGCAGCGACCGGAAGCCGTAGTAGCGGTGCAACGCCCACGCGACCGCGGTCGCCGGCGCCGCCTCGCGCAGCACGCGCCGGCCGAGGAAGAAGCCGAGCTCCGTGCACGCGTCCTCGTCGCACGGATCGAGCATCGCGATCCGGAGGTCGTGGTCGGCCTCGACCGCGACCGGCAGCGCGCGGTACTCGACCGCCAGGTCCCACGGCAGCTCGGCGATGACGTCGTCATCCACCTGCTCGAGGCCGTGCAGCTCGCACATCGGGACGAACGCGGCTCGCGCGGCCAGCTCGCACACCGCGCGCTCCGACACCATCCGTTGCTGCACGAGGTGCTCGAGCCAGGTGCCGTGCGTGCCCGCGGTCGCGTGGACCGCGTGACCCACGTGGTCCGCCGTCACCAACCCCGCGCCGATCAACAGCTTCTGCAGCTCGCGATGTCTCATGGTCCCTGACCTGTGCACCCGGCGTGCCGCGGCCGACTCACGGCCGCGACGCGAGCGCGGCGTGATCGTCGTCGAAGTCTTCGCTGCTGTACGGCTGCGACTGGAACGTCCGCTCGAGCAGACCGGCCATCGACCGGCGCAGGAGTGACAAAGCGACGACGCACGCGAGCGCGCACGCCACGGCGTACCCGGCGCCGACGTGTGGCGACGGCGCGCCGACGAGCGCGGTGAACAGGGCGTTGCCGCACAGCTGCGCCAGCGCGGCCGCCAGCGCCTCGCGGCGGAAGTCGAAGTAGTAGAGGAGCAGCGTGGTCGCCATCGCCACCACCTGCAGGCCGGCGCCGACCAGCAGCCACAGCATCGTGTGGCCGGGCGACAGCGACAGCTCGCGGGTGATCCACGGGATCGCCGCGACGCAGACGAGCGTGACGCACGCCTGCACCGCCGCGGTGCCGCGCAGCGTGCGGTAGACCTCGGCGCGCACGTCGGTGGCGAGCTTGTCGAGCCGCGCGAGCGACGCGCCCTGCTCGAGCGCCTTGTAGTAGGCGTCGAAGCGGCGGTGGAAGGACGTCTCGATCGCGACGAACAGGAACGCGCACGCGGGCACGACCGACAGCCAGGCGACCGCCGCCGTCGCCGCGTACGTCGACGCCGTCGAGGCGCCGGCCTGCAGGTAGACGACGAGCTTGTCGACCCACAGGCCGGCGTGGAAGGCGAGCGCCGCCGCCGCGAGGAGCCAGTAGCTGACGAACGCGGGCAGGATGCGCGCGCTCTCGTCCTCCTCCTCGGGCAGGGCCCTCATCGTGCCCCACAGCAGCAAGGTCAGCGTGACGAGCTGGCCGGCGCCGTAGCCGTACAGGTGGCCGAGCGGCCCGAGCAGGTCGTCGCGCGACAGCACCGCGGCGGCCGCGACGCTGATCGGCGCGCCGAAGCCGAACGCGCGCAGGATGATGCCCGGCGACGACAGGCCGCCGGCCGCCGACAGCAGCAGCCACTGGGTGCCGACGACGCCGGACAGGATCGTCCCGGGGATGGCGAGCTCGCGGCGGACGCCGCACGCGAACATCGCCGCCGCGCCGATCGCCGTGAACGCCACGAGGCAGGCGGCGACCAGGCGGCGCATCGGCGCCGCGATCTGCTCGCGCTTGCCCTCGTAGACCCGGTCGGCCGCGAAGCGGCTGAGGATGATGTCGACCGGCGCGGCCAGCACGATCACGATCGCGTAGACGATCGTGATCACGCGCTCGCCGTCGGCGGCGCCGCCGTGGCCGCTGCCCATCGCGCTGATGCGCATGAGCACCAGCACGATCGTCGTCAACAGCCACGGGCCGGAGGTGACCGCGACGCCGGTCAGGAGCGCGCCGAGCGTGGAGCCCAGCGAGTCGCGATCGATCAGCTTCTCGAGTCGCCAGCCGATGCCCGCCATCAGCCCGCCATCCGGCTGTACAGCGACTCGTAGCTGGAGACGACCTGCTGGAACTGGTAGCGGGCGGCCACCCGCGCCCGCGCCGAGCGGCCCATCTGGGCGCGCAGCTCGGGATCGCGGGCGAGCTTGCAGATCGCCGCCGCGGTCTCGCGCGGGTTGGCGGCGCGGGTGCAGATGCCGCTCTTGCCGAGCGAGCGGTCGACGTCGTCGCCGCCCTCGCAGAGCTCGCGGCAGGCGCCGACATCGGTCGCGATGACCGGGATGCCGTGGGCGTACGCCTCGAGGATGACCAGCGGCTGGCCCTCGCTCAGGCTGGTCAGCAGCACGACGTCGAGCTGCGGGTAGATCTGCGCCATCGGCTGGGAGCCGAGGAACTTGAAGCAATCGTCGAGGCCGAGCTGGGTCACCAGCTCGTGGCACCGCCGCGCGTAGGCGGGGTCCTCGTTCTCGGGGCCGATCATCCACATCTCGAGCTCGACCTGCTCGCGCGCGATCGAGACGGCGCGGATGAGGGTGAGCACGTCCTTGATCGGCACGATCCGTCCGACGAAGCCGAGGCGCAGCGGGCG
>DASZXE010000112.1:0-23003 GCA_035546475.1 Kofleriaceae bacterium | reverse complement strand
TGCGCCGGCGGCCCGCCCGCCTCCTCGTCGCGCAGCCGGCGCGCGCACACGGCGCGGATGCCCGCGCGCAGGAGCGGCGTCGGGATCATCCCGCGCTCGAGCGCGCCGTTCATGACCGCCGCGAGCATGAGCCATTGTACGCGACGGCGGCGGGCCGGCGTCCACCGGCGCCGCGGGACGTCGGACGGCGCGCGTCTCCCGCGACCCGGCAGACCGGCCTCATGGTGGATCGCTCGCGCCCCCGCTCGCGCCGGCGCCCTTCCGCCGGGGGAACCAGGGGACGAAGACGCTGACGCGACGCTGGTAGTCGCGGTACGCGTCGCCGCGCGAGCGGAGCGACTGCGCCTCCGTCGCCGGGATGCCGGTGACCTTGAACAGCGTCGCCAGCATCAGCGCGGGCGCGCCGGCGGCGATCGCGCCCCACGGGAACGCGAGCGAGTACGTCAGGTACGCGACCCAGATCAGCCACTCGAAGAAGTAGTTCGGGTGGCGCGACACCGCCCACAGGCCGACGTCGCACACCTTGCCCTTGTGGGCCGGCACCTGCTTCCACGCGTGGAGCTGCGCGTCGGCGACCGCCTCGCCGATCACGGCGACCGCGGCCAGCCCGACCGCGACCCAGCGCAGGTGCCGGCGGCCATCGTCGTGCGGCGCGGCGACCCACGGCACGACGAACGCGCTGGCCAGGACGCCGACCAGGAGCGCCTGCGCCTGGAAGAAGACGAGGAACGCGCGGTCGGCCGAGCGCCGGCCGGCGCCCCAGCGGCGGCGGAGCTCGACGTAGCGGCCCTCCTCCGGGTGGCCGAGCACGCGGTCGTTGGCGAGGTGGGCCGCCAGCCGCAGGCTCCAGGCGACGATCACGATCGCCAGCGGGGCGGCCGCGCGCGGCGTGCCGAACGCGAGCGTCCACGTGCCGATCACCAGCGCGAACGAGCCGGCCCAGCCGACGTCGACCCACGCCGCGTTGTGCACGCGCCGCGACCACAGCCAGAGGCCGATCATGAGCACGGCCGCCGTCGCCCACGCGGCCCCGAGCCGGACCAGGATCTCGCCGACCATCCCCGTACGCTATCACCCGCGCCGGCGCCCGCGCCCGCCTACGACCGCGGCAGGATCGCCAGGTACGACCGCGGCGCGCGCTCGACGAGCATCACGCCGCGGCTGCCGGCCTTGGCGACCAGCGGGTACCACGGCTCCTTCACGTACAGCGGGTCGCCCTCGACCAGCTCCGGCGCGTAGACGTCGAGCTCGACGAACCGCCCGCCGGTCGCCGCGTCGACGTCGAGCGCGTAGCTCCACTGCCTGGTCGACTCGAACGGGTAGAGGTCGTTGTGCAAGGCGCCGCCGTAGACGAGGATGAACGGCCGGCCCTCCTGGTGCTCGTCGCGGTAGCGGACCGCGCTGCGGGTGATGCGGTCGAGCTCGCGGGTCACCATCGACAGCAACAGCTCGGCGTCGACGCCCTGATCGTCGGCGAGCTTCGCCAGGTCGTCGCAGCGCATCGTCATCACGTGCGCCGTGATCGACCGCTCGCGCGCGGCGCCGAACAGGCTGCCGATCTCGTCCTTCGTCGTCTCCGGCCGCTTCATGCTCGTCTCGATCTTCTTCGTGGCGGTCACGCCCTTCTGGCAGCTCGGGTCGACCATCCAGGTCTCGACGACGACGTCGGAGACCCGGTCGCCGAGCGCGGGCAGCACCTCCGACGAGAAGCGGGACAGCGCCGACACCGACGGCGCCGGCCGGTCGGTGCGCACGTGCAGCTCGCCGAGGCCGATCACGCGCGGATGGTCGCGCGTCACCGCCAGCACCGCCGCGCCGAGATCCGGATAGACGTCGTAGCGGAGCGGCGGCGCATCGGGCGCGGCCCCGGCGTCCGCGTCCGCCGCCACCGCCGGGCGCGCCACCGCCTTGCCGTGCGGCCGCTCCGGCGCCGGCTGGCCGCGGCGGTGCGGGCCGTCGCACGCGAGCAGCCCGAGCGCGCCCGAGCCGACCACGCCGATCAGAGCGCAGCGCCGCCACGCCGCCAGCGCCGACCTCCGCACCACGGCCCACGCCGACCACACGCCATCGGGGACCTGCGGGGAGTGCTCGGCCACGAGCGTTCGACAACGGCCGGGGCATCCGGTTGCGCCGATCGCGCCTTCGAGGTCGCGGCGCGTCGGCCGCGGCCCGATCGCTGCTACAGTGGCCGCCATGGGCCCACGCGTCGAGCACCTCCGGCTGGTCCCGCTGTTCCGCGGTTTCTCCGACGACGAGCTGGGCGAGATCAGCGCGCTGTTCGAGCCGGCCCGGGTCCGTCCCGACCACTCCCTGTTCGACACCGGCGAGCCGGCCACCGAGCTCTACCTCCTGGCCACCGGCGAGGTCACGCTGCTCCGCCCGAACGACGACCTCTACCGCCTGCGGCCGCCGGCGCTCATCGGCGAGCTCGGCGCGCTCACCGGCCTGCCGCGCTCCTGCCGCGCGGAGGTGTCGGCCGACGCCGAGCTGTGGGGGCTCTCCGCGCGCAAGGTGCAGGCCTACTTCGCCGACAACCAGGAGCTCGGCGTCCGCTTCCTGGTCAACCTGCTCGAGGTGGTCGCCGACAAGGTCCACCGCGACCAGCGCCGCCTCGGCGACATGCGCCAGCACCTGGTGAAGACGCAGAAGAGCCTGAAGCAGATCCGCGACCTCATCCTCGAGAGTCCGGAGACCCCGCTGTCGGCGCCGATCCACGACAGCGTCGAGTCGATGATCGCCCAGAACCGCCGGGTCAACTACCGGGTCGAGCCGCCGGGCGCGCTGCGCGCGACGTTCCGCCTCGACGCCGGCGCCGCGCCGGTGGTCGAGCTGTCGCGCACCCAGGTCGTCGTCGAGTGGCCCGGCGCCATCCTGCCGGCGCGCGACGACTGGTTCGCCGGCGTGCTCGACCTCGCCGGCACCGACGTGCCCGCCAGCGGCAAGGTGATCGCCACCGACGGCAAGCGCGCCACGATCGAGCTCGACCTGTTCGTCGACGAGTACGCGCAGACGCTCGAGGGCTACCTCACGCGGGTGCAGCTCCTCGACGTCCTCGTCTGAAGCGGACCGCCGCGCCGCGGTCAGTTGCCGGGCGGCACGTACTCGGTGCTGTGGATCTGGATGCCGTAGCAGTTGAAGAGCATCGCCGCGTTGCTCAGGTTCTCGGCGGTGATCGTCGTCTCGTGGCCGAAGCGGCCCGAGCGGTTGGTCAGGATGTCGTCGAAGATCGTGCCGCCCAGGTACGCGATCGGCGCGCCGCCGTGCTCGGGGCACGCGCCCATCGTCGGGTGGCCGAGCGGACGGGTCCAGCCGACGTCGAGCGTCACCTCGGGCGCGATGACGATGAGCGGCACGCCGGTGGTGGTCGGCACCAGCATCCAGTCGATCGGCAGCGGCGACGGGAACCAGTAGCTGCCGCTGCCGTCGGGGGCGGGGTGCGGCTGGCCGTCGCCCGCCCAGGCCGTCCAGGTCGCGCGCGCCTGCGCGAAGCTGGCGCCGGCGGCGGCGCTGGCGACCACGATCGAGAACGGGTTCTCCCGCAGGTCGCCGCCGCCGTTCGACGTCATCTCCTCGACCTTGATGCGGGTCGGGCCGTGCGGCACGCCGAAGTACGGGCTCGCCGCCGGCCAGTCGAGCATGGGCGCCGCCGGCCCGCCGCAGCACGCGCTGGCGTCGGCCACCAGGTGGACGCGGTCGTGGTCGAAGTAGAAGCCGCCCGGGTCGACCCAGTTGTTCGCGCACAGGTACCCGACGGTGCCGTCCGGTTTCCGGACCTCCAGCGACGCGGTCGCCGACGGCGTGCCGTTGCCATCGACCGAGCAGGGCGTGACCTTGCCGGTCAGCGACGCCGCGCACGCCTGCTGGGTCGTCATCGTCAGCGTCTGGCAGAGCGGCGGCACGCCGGCGTCGGAGGTCGGCACGCCGGCATCGACGCCGCCGGGCGATGCGTCGACATCGCCGGGGCGGGCATCGGCCGGGGCGCCGTCGTCGGCCGGGTCGTCGCCGCCGCCGGTGCCGCAGGCGCCGAGCGCCGCGATCGCGAGCGAGAGCGCCACACCCGTGCGATGGCGTCGCCACGGAGCCGTGACGAGAGCGTCGCATCGCCGCGAAACGTGCCGGTCGAGGTCCATGCTCGACGCGGATTGCAAGGCCCGAGCCGCGGTCGCCACGCCGCGACCGTGCAAGGCCCGGACAGTCGTCGCGCGCCCGCGCGGGCGGCGGTCAGCGGCCCCAGTGGATGCCGCCGGCGCCGTGCGCCGCGAGGTACTCGCCGATCATCGTGATCGTCTCGCGCGAGCGATCGCGCAGGTCGTAGCCGCGGAACAGCTCCGGGTGCTCCTCGGCCATGCGGAACAGATCGTGGCGCTCGCGGACGTCGATCGTCGTCTTGCACTCGTCGCCGATCATCGACTCGTCGACGGTCACCGACGGCACCTGCACCGGATCGCGCGGCTGGAAGCTGGCGAGCGCCTCCTGGTCGATCGCGTCCGACAGGTCGGTCGCCGCCGCCGTGCGCGCGTTGCACGGCTCGAGGTCGAACATCTTCTCGATGTGGCGCAGCACCGAGCAGTGGTCGTACGTCACGCTCGACACGTAGCCGGGCTTCACGTACGGGCCGATGATCATCGTCGGCACCCGGAAGCCGAGCTGGTCGAAGCCCTGGTCGGCGCGCGCGTCGCCGGTCGTCTTCGGCGGCGACACGTGGTCGAAGAAGCCGCCGTGCTCGTCGTAGGTGACGACCATGAGCGTGTTCTTCCACTGCGGCGACGTCGCGAGCGCGGTGTAGACCGACGCCAGGAACTGCTGGCCGAGGATCGGGTGGTGCGGCGGGTGATCGTCGTTGGTGCCGAAGCCCGGATCGACGTACGTCACCGGCTGCAGCCGGCCGTACATCGCGTCGGCGTAGAACTCGCTGATGTCCCAGACCTTGCCCTCCTTGTTGAGGGTGTCGATCAGCGCGAGCACCGGCAGGTCGGTGTAGTAGTAGCGCCAGCCGACGCCCTTCGCGTCGAGCCGGTGGTAGATCGACGGCCAGTTGAAGCCGGTCATCGGGAACTCGTTGGCGGTGAGGCCGCCCGAGTCGCCCGAGTGCCAGAACATCCGGTTGGGCCAGGTCGGACCCATCACCGAGCAGAAGTAGCGATCGCAGGTCGCGTAGGCGTCGGCGATCGCCCAGCTCACCGGCACGTGCTGGCGGGTCAGGTACTCCATGACCTGCGTCAGCGTGCGGTCGTCGCCCTTGTCGTGCTGGAACTCGCGGAGGAAGCCCTGGTTCGTCATGTCCGACCACTGCAGGTGGGACGAGTCCCAGCCGTGCGGCGGATCGGGCACGCACATGCCCGCCATCATCGCCTCGTAGATCCCGACCGGGTTGCCGTCGAGATCCGGGTTCGACATGCCGGCCATCAGCCCGTCGCCCGGCTTGCCCTCGAGCAGCTTGCGCGCGCCGAACAGGTGGTCGTACGAGCGGTTCTCCATCATCACGCAGACGATGTTCGTGATGCCCTGCGGCTCCTCCGCGTTGTCCCCGCACGACGGCAGCACGCGGGACGCGACCCCGGCGCCCGCGAGCGCCCCCAGGGTCTTCAAGGCTTCTCGACGCTTCATGGCGCGAACCTACAACGGTACGGGCGCCGATGCTGGCCGGATCGTTCGCGGAGGCCGCGTCACGTGACCGTCACGCCAGCGCAACCGTTGCGCCGTCACAGCTTGGTCGCGATCCAGGCGGCGCCGACCCACATGCCGATCATCGTGCCGAGGCCGGACAGCACCGCGACCAGCAGGATGCGCAGCACCGGGTTGCGGAAGAAGCCGCGCCAGCTCGCGATGTCGTCGGGCAGGCGCTCGCAGTCCTGCACGGTCGGCTTGCGCCGCCACGCCTCGACGACGCCGACCACCATGCCGGTGCCGAGCAGCGGATGGATCGCGGCGATCGGCGCGATCAGCACCGCCGACAGCACGCTCAGGAAGGTGCCGCCGCCGAGCAGCGTGAGCGCGCCGGCGCCGATCGACGTCGGCAGGACCAGCGCCATCACGACGTCCTTCGCCGACACCTTCTCGGAGTGGAACGCGCCCCACACCAGGCCGGCGACGAGCAGGATCGGGATCAGCCACTTCACGGCGGTCCAGAACTTCGACGGCGGCGGCAGCTTGGCCAGCGCGGCGCGGTCGACCGGCTGGCCGAACTGGCCGCGCATGCCCGGCACGTGCGCCGCGCCGACGACGGCGACGACCTCGCGCGCGCCCCTGGCCGCCTCCTCGATGCCGGACATGAGGAACGCGTCGCGCTCGTCGATGAGCGGCTGCTTGATCTCCGGCAGCGCGCGGGCGAGCTCGGCCAGCATCTCCGACAGCGCCTTCGGCTCCTTGAGCTGCTCGATGTCGTCGGCGGACAGCTCCTCGGCGGGCTTGCCGGCGGCGGCGGGGAGCGGCGCGGCCTCGGCGTCGTCGGCTGCCTGGCCCTTGCCGCGCTTGCCCTTGCCCGGCTTCGCGGGCTTCGCGGGGGCCGGCTCCTCGAAGCCGACCAGCAGCGACGTCATGAGCTGGCTCCGCTTCCACAGGCCGAGGTTGGCCCAGGTGCGCTTGAGCGTGACGTTGATGTCGCGATCGACCAGCTCGACCTTCGCGCCGACCTCGCGCGCGGCCTCGATCGCGGCGAGCAGCTCGGCGCCCGGCTTGACGCCGAGCTTCTGGCCCATGCGCCGCTGGTAGCTGCCGAGCGCGAGGTGGGCGAGCAGGTAGAGGCCCTTGCCCTCGCGCACGACCTTGAAGACGTCGAGGTCGCGGAAGGCGCCGTCCCTGGTGAGCGCGTCGTAGCGGCCCTTGCACAGCTCGACGCAGACCACGTCCGGCTTGACCCGGTGGATGACCTCGCGGACCTCCTCCACCGAGCGGGCCGACACGTGGGCGGTGCCGATCAGGTGGATCGGGGTGCCGTCCTTGTGCAGGACGTCCTCGGTGGCGGTCATGACCGTCGGGTGTAGCACGGTGCGCGGGGCCCGCTGCCCTGGTAAGAGGGAGCCATGAGCGACGCCGCCGCACCGAACGCCGCACCGACGGCCGCACCCGCGATCGACGACCAGACCCGCGTCGAGCTCGAGGCCGCCGCCTTCCGCCGGCTCGTCCAGCACTTCCGCGAGCGCACCGACGTCCAGAACCTCGACGTCATGAACCTGGCCGGCTTCTGCCGGAACTGCCTCGCGAAGTGGTACCGCGCCGCGGCGACCGAGCGCGGCGTCGAGCTGTCCGACGAGGCCGCGCGCGAGATCATCTACGGCATGCCGTACGCCGAGTGGAAGGCGAAGCACCAGAAGTAGGCGCTCGCCCCGCGGCGGTCAGAAGATGCTCAGGCCGACCGTGACATCCCGCGTCAGCTCGCCCCACGCGTGGAGGATGCCGACCCGGCCGGTCAGCGCGAGGTAGGTCGACAGCTCGACCTGCACGAGCGCGCCGCCGCCGCTGACCAGCGAAGACTCGTCGACGTCGCCGACGCTGCGCCACGCGTACGAGCCGTTGAGGAAGCCGCCCGCGTGCAGCCGGCCCGCCGCCAGCGGCAGCGCCTGCAGCTCGAGGCCCCAGCGCAGGTCGAGGAGCTCGTCGTGGGTCGACGTGTCGCGCCACGCCGCCGTCCAGTCCATCACCAGGCCCCACCGCTGGCTCGGGTAGCGGCCGAGCTGCACGTGGAAGGCCGGGCCGAGCTCGCGGCCGTCGTCGGCGCGGAGCTGCGCCGCGCCGGCCAGCATCGCGTACGTCCAGCCCTTGCGGTCGAGCGGCGCGCGGTCGAGCTCGAGCCACGGCCCCTCCTGGTCGCTGACCTCCGCGCGCGTCGTCTGCGCCGCGATCGTCGGATCGATCTGCGCGAGCGGCAGCACGCCCTGGCCCCACGGGCCCCACAGGTGGACCGGGTGCATCGGGTGCAGGCGCACGTCGCCGGCGAACCGTTGGCCCTCGGTGACCGCGAGCGTCACCGCCGCCGTCGCCGCGATCACCAGCGCCGCGATGACCTCGTCCTTGCCCGAGCCGCCGCCACCGCTCGAGCCGCCGTGGACGCCGCCGCCGCGGTGGTGGCCGTAGTAGCCGGGGTGATCGTCGACGATGACGATCGGCTGCTCGACGACGACGACCTCGGTGTCGGGGTTCACGCCCTGCGCGGGCGGCGGATCCTCGCCGAGCTGCTGGACGACCTCGACGCGCGCGCCGCGCTCGCCGGGCGCGGTCTGGCTCAGGCGCACGAGCTCGTCGTGCGGGATGACGTAGCCGTGCGACAGGCAGCCCCCGAGGATGACGCTGACGGCCCCCAGCGCCGCCATCGCCGCGTGACGCGAGCTCGGCATGCCCCGGAAGGTAGCACCCGGGAGGCGACGTCGGCCGGCGGCGATATGGCGCATGACCGCGATCACGTACTACACCGTGCCGATGGCCCAGCCCGTCGATCTCGCCGCGCTGCGCGACGCGCCCGACGAGTTCGACGACGCGGTCGCGGCCAGCCCGGGGATCGACCGCTTCTGCTCGTCGTCGGCGTGGATCTTCGCGGCCCACGACGCGCTCATGGGCGAGCGCACGCCGTGGATGTGGCGGACCGACAGCGGCTGGCTGGCGCTCGCCCGCCGGCTGCGCGCCGACGGCGGCGTGGTCTTCGAGCCGCTCGAGCTCGCGTGGGGGCTCGCGTCGCCGCTGGTCGGGCCGGATCCGCCGCAGCTCGCCCGCGAGCTGCTCGCCCTCGCCGCCGACGACGACCACTGGGACGCGATGCTGCTGGCCGGCATCGCCGAGGCCGGCCCCGCCGACCGCACGCTGATCGGCCACCTGCCGCGCGGCTGGCGCTGGGGCCGCGGCACGTCGACGCAGCGCTACGTGGCCAGCCTCGAGGGCGGCGTCGACGGCTTCCTCGGCCGGCGCTCGCGCAACCTGCGCAAGGCGCTGCGGGTCGCCCAGCGCGAGGCGGCGGCCGCCGGCATCGAGCTCACGACCCTGTCGCCGCGCAGCGCCCCCGCGATCGACGACGCGCTCCGCCGGATCGTCGCGATCGAGCGGCGGAGCTGGAAGGGCAAGAGCGGCGTCGGCGTCGATCAGGGGCCGATGCTCGCCTTCTACAACCGGATGAGCCACGCGCTCGCGCCGCGCGGCCGCCTGCGGCTCATCATCGCGCAGCACGAGGGCCGCGACGTCGCGTTCATCCTCGGCGGCGTGTTCGCCGGCGAGTACCGCGGCCTGCAGTTCTCGTTCGACAACGGCTACCGCAGCCACGGCCTCGGCAACCTGCTGCAGCTCCGGCAGATCGAGGCGCTCGTCGAGGAGGGGATCGGCGTCTACGACCTCGGCACCGCCATGCCGTACAAGGAGCGGTGGGCGGAGACCGTGGTCGAGACGCGGCTGCTGGTGATCGCCCGCTGAGCGGGGGAGGATCGGGCACGGGCACGGGCACGGCACGGGCACGGGCAGATCGGGCACGGGCGTGGGCACGGGCACGGGCACGGGTCTGTTAGGTTTGCGGCATGGCCGACAAGCCCGCGCTCGGCGTCGAGCAGATCCTGAAGGCGCTGCCGCACCGGTTCCCGTTCCTGCTGATCGACCGCGTGCTCGAGCTCACCGACCAGAAGATCGTGGCGCTCAAGAACGTCAGCTACAACGAGCCGTACTTCCCCGGTCACTTCCCGGGCGCGCCGGTGATGCCGGGCGTCCTCCAGCTCGAGGCGATGGCGCAGGCCGGCGGCATCCTCGCCAGCCGGCTGGTCGCCTTCGACCCTGACACCCAGGTCATGCTGTTCCTCGCCATCGACGCCGCCAAGTTCCGCCGCGCGGTGGTGCCGGGCGACCAGCTCGTCATCGAGGTCGAGCCGCTGCGGGTCGGCAAGATCTTCAAGATGAAGGCGACTGCCCGGGTCGACGGCGCGGTGGCGTCGCAGGCGGAGCTGCTGGCGACGCTGGCGGATCGGTCCAAGCTGCCGTCATGACCGCCGGCGCGCGATCGATCGCCCGCGTGGGCGTCTGCGCGGCCGCCTGCGCGCTCGCCGCCGGCGCGTGCAAGGGCGAGGGCCCGGGCGGCGAGCACATCGCGCGCGCCCGCGACGCCGGCGCCGCGGTCGTCATCGTCGATCGCCCGGCCGGCGGCGGTGGCGGCGGCGCCTTCAGCGACCTTCCGCCCGAGCGCGAGCCGAACGCGAAGCCGGCCGACGCCAGCCCGATCGGCGACGGCGTGCAGGGCGTGCTCGACGGCGACACCGACGTCGACGCGTTCGTCGTGCAGAGCCCCGGCCCGCGCATGCTGACCGCCGCGCTGTCGCCGATCGAGGGCATCGACACCCGGCTCGAGCTGCGCGACAAGGAGTTCAACGTGATCGCGACGTCGGAGCGCGGCGGCGCCGGCATCGGCGAGGGCCTGGCCGACGCGCCGCTCGACAAGGGGACCTACTACCTCGTCGTCCGCGAGGTGCCGCGCCCGCCGGCGAAGGCCGCGAAGAAGGCCCCCAAGCCGAAGCCCGGTACGCCGGCGCCCGCGCCCGCCGCCGCCGGCCGGGTCGGCCGCTCGCCGCCGTACACGCTGACCGCCAGGCTCGTCGCCGATCCCGCGCCGGGCGCCGAGCGCGAGCCCGACGACGACGCCGGCTCCGCCAACGACGTGAGCCTGATCGAGCCGGTCACCGGCCACCTCGGCTGGACCGGCGACGTCGACGTCTGGAAGGTCCCGCTCGAGGGCCTGGCCGCCGGCAACGGCCTCGACGTCACGATCTCCGCCATCCCCGGCACGACGCTCACGCTCGCGGTCACCGACGCCGCCGACCGCCCGCGCACGCAGGTCACCGGCGTGCCGGGCCAGCCGCTCACCCTCCGCAGCCTCGCGCCCCGCCTCGATCCCGGCCAGGCGCCGTTCCACCACCTGAAGATCGGCGGCAAGCCGTCGAACCCGGATGTCGCCTACACGCTGACGGTGACGCCGCGGCTCCTCGACCTCGACGAGGAGGCCGAGCCCAACGACAAGCCGCAGACCGCCACCCCGCTGCGCTACGGCGCCGACGAGCAGGGATCGATGCGCGGCGAGCTCGGCCCCGGCGAGGTCGACGTCTTCGAGCTGTCGCCGTCGTCCGGTCCGCGGACGCTCGACGCCACCATCGACTCGGTCGCCGGCCTCGACCTCGTCTGCGAGATCGTGTCGTCGACCGGCGCCGCGCTCGGCGGCAAGGGGGACGGCGGTGGCGTCGGCGCCGGCGAGGACTGCAGCGGCGCGGTGCCGACCGGCGCCGAGGCCTACGTGCGCGTCAGCGCGAAGGCCAGCAAGAAGCCGCAGGCGCAGGCGGCGTACACCCTGCGCTGGTCGTCGTCGGGGTCGGGCGGGGCGCCGCCGCCGGCGGCCGGCAGCGACGACCCGCTGCCGCCGGAGGAGTGAGTGGCGACCCGCACGAGCCCGACCCGCGTGCTGACCTTGTTCGCGATGGCGAACCTGCTGTCGTACGCGAGCCGGACCGCGCCGTTCGCGGTCTACGACGACCTGCGCGCCCGCTTCGGCCTGTTCACGATCGCCCACCTGCACCCGCTGTGGACCACGCGGCTCGACGAGGCCGACCTCGGCCTGCTCGGCACCATCTTCATGCTGCCGCACGCGCTCGCCACCTTGCCGCTCGGCTGGTTCGGCGACCGCCTCGACCGGCGCAAGGTGATCGCCGCCGGCGCGGTGCTGTGGAGCGCCGCCGGCGTGGTCGGCGCGCTGGCCCCGACCTACGCGGGCGTGCTGGTGTCGCGCGCGCTGGTCGGCCTCGGCACCGCCGCGGTGGTGCCGCCCGCCAACGCCGTCCTCGGCGAGCTGTACGCCGGCAAGCACAAGGCGTTCGCGCTCGCCGTCTTCAACCTCGGCCTCTTCCTCGGCGGCATGGTCGGCTTCGGCCTCGGCGCCGCGCTCGGCGACCGCTGGGGCTGGATCGCGATCGCGTTGCCCGGCTTCGTCCTCGCCGCCGCGCTGCTCGCGATCCACGTCCCGCAGGGCGTGGCGGCCGGCGCGTCGTGGCGGGTGCTGGCCGCCGACGCGTGGGCGGTGGTCCGCATCCGCACGATCCGCCGCCTGATGACGGCGACCACGGTGATGGCGTTCGCCGCCGGCGGCATGACCGCCTGGATGATCCAGTTCCTCCAGGACGACAAGGGGATGACGAAGGCGAGGGCGACCACCGTCTTCGGCGCCTGCGCGCTGGCGGGCCTGGCCGGGGTGATCGCGGGCGGCCGGGTCGGCGACCGGCTGCGGCGGCGGTGGGCGTGGGGCCGGCCGGGGGCGATGGCGCTCGGCATGGCGTGCGGCGCGCCGTGCCTGGCCGCCGCGATGCTGCTCCCCGACGGCATCCCGCTCTACGCCGCGTCGGCGGCCGCGCTGTTCTTCACCACCTGGTACCACGGCCCGATGGCGTCCTCGATCGACGACGTCGCGCCGCCGGCGCTGGCGGCGACCGCGCAGGCGGTGGCGCTGTTCATGACCCACCTGGTCGGCACCGCGCCGTCGTCGTGGGTGCTCGGGCAGGTCTATCACCTGGTCGGCGCGCGCACGGCGATGGCGGTGGCGATCGCCGCGGTCGCGCTCGCCGCGCTGCTGGTGACCCGCGCGTTCGGCAGCGTCGCCGCCGACGCCGCCGTCCGCGACCGCGGGGTGACCGGCTCGAGCGCGGGCCTGCCGCGCGCGCGCGTCGTGCCGGACCGGTGAACGTCGTGCCGGCGCGTGCTAAGACCGGCGCGATGGCTCGCCTCGCGCCCACGCTCGCCGCGCTGGCCCTCGTCGGCGCCGGGCTCGCCGCCTGCGCGGGGCGCAGCCCGCCGGGCGCCGCGCTCGACCGCTACGCGAGCGCGCTGCGGGCCAAGAACTACGACGCCGCGTACGCGCTGATGTCGTCGGAGTTCCGGGCCACGACGTCGCGCGACGAGTTCGTGGCGATGCTGCGCGACAACCCGCGCGAGGTCGCCGACACCGCCGACCGCCTCGGCAGCCGCAAGCGCCGGCTCGCGGTGTCGGCCGAGCTCCGCTACGGCCTCGGCGACACGCTCTCGCTCACCGAGGAGGACGGGCACTGGCGGATCGCCACCAACCCGCTCGCCTTCTACGACCAGTCGACGCCGCGGGCGGCGCTGCGCTCGTTCCTGCGCGCCTACCGGCTCGAGCGGTGGGACGTGATGCTGCGCTTCGTGCCGCGCGACTACGCCGAGCTGATGAACGCCGACAAGGTGAAGGACCAGTTCACCGGCGAGCGCAAGGACGAGATGGCGCAGCTCATGAACCAGCTCGAGGCGAACATCGACGACCCGATCGAGGAGCAGGGCAACGAGGCGACGCTCCGCTACGGCTCCGGCTACGAGGTGAAGTTCGTCCGCGAGGACGGCCGCTGGCGCCTGCGCGATCTCGACTGATGCCTCGCCTGATGCCCCGACTGATGCCTCGACTGATGCCTCGTCGGGGAACGGAGCTGCCCGATCGACGAGGGTGCCGGCGGGCCTGGCCGCCGCTATCCTGAGACCTCATGGCGCTCGGCCATCCTCCGAGGAGATCGACCCGGGTGGCGTCGATTCGCGCTCGGTCCGGATGGTGACACTTTGCGCCAGTGCTACGCAAAAAGTGTCGAGTCACTGTACTCCCCTGCAACGATGTGGAACTGCAATGGAAACAGGCTGGAGGCCGGGTCCGCTGGGGCCCGCGACCTCCCGCGCACGTCACGACTGTCGCCGGGTCACCTCCGTCACAGGGGCGACAGATCGTCCTCGGATCTCGTCATTGTCATGCGTTATGCTCGCGTCGTCGACGATCTGCGTTCGGGCGCACTGCTTGCACAAACATTTTGCAGCCCCGAGCGTCTACTGAAGTGAGACGCGGACGAACCGAGGATCAACTTCCGAGCCCACACCGTCATCCAACCGAGCCCTGGCTGCACCCCTTCTTCCGGGGTAGACCGAGCGGTCTTCGAGGGAACCTTCGAACCCACCCGGCCGTACTGGAAGTCGAAAGGCGGTCCCGACATGCTGGATCCCTGGATCATCGAAGAGATCTTGCGACGCGAAGAAGAGCGCCGGCGCGAACAGGAGCGCCGCATCGAGATGCCGCTGGAGCATCCCCGTCGCGATCGCGATCCCGCCGAAGCCAACCCGTCGCCTCGCAACAACGAGGAGCGCGGCGTGGTGGTCATCGACATCTGATTCGCCTCGGTCGGTGAGCCGGGCCACCTGCGGGTTGCCCGGCGCTCACGCTCGGCAGTAGCTTCGCGAAGCGCTTGCATATGCGCGCGCCGATGGCCCGGCCTGGATGCCGGGCCATCGCCATTTTCGGGCCCTCGCTCGGCCCGGTGCGGCGCCGGCTCTCGGGCCGCGGACTGCCACGGCGAGCCCGGTCCTCGCTCGGCCCGTGCGGCGCCGGCTCCCGGGCCGGCTCTGGGTCCGGCTCCGGCTTGGCCGGGCTCCGGCCCTCGGGGCCGAGCCCGACCGGAGCCTCCCGCCGCTGCGGCGATGAAGGCCTTCCCACGCGGCGCCGCGCCGTGATACGCCGCGCCGCCTGGTCCGACCATGAGTGCTCCTGACCGCCGCCAGCTCGTCTTCACCCTCGCCCTCGCGGTGCTCGGGTGGGGTGCGGTCGTGGCCGCGGCGATCGTCGCGCCGCCCGCGCTGCCGGTCCACGGCGGCCTCGGCGTCGCCCTGTTCGTCGGCGTCATCGTCGCGACCCGCGCGCTCGCGTTCCCGATCGCGCCGGGCGCCGTGCTGTCGCTCGACTCCGGCTTCTACGTCGCCGCCGCCGTGGCGCTCGGGCCGACCGCCGCCGCGCTCATCGTCGCGCTCGCGCTCACCGCCGACGCCGCGGTCCGCTGGTGGCGCGCGCGCGCCGCGCGGCCCGACGACGAGCACCGCCGCGGGCTCGCGTACGTCGCCTTCTTCGGCGGGGCGACCGGCGCGCTGGTCGGCGGCATCGCGGAGGTCGTGAGCCGGGTCGCGCCGACCGGCTCCGCCGGCGGCGAGCTGGCGACCTGCCTGCGCGTCGTCGCGATCGGCGTCGCGCTGCTCGTCGTCCACAACCTGCTGCAGGGCGCCCGGCTCGCGCTCGGCGGCCGGCCGCTCCGCCGCTTCGTGCGCGAGCAGGCGGCGCCCGGCATCCTCGCCGAGCTGTCGCTCCTGCCGGTGGCCGCGGTCGCCGCCCAGCTCTTCGCCGACGGCCGCCTGCTCGGCTTCACGCTCCTGGCCGCGACCCACCTCCTGCTCAACCTCATCTTCAACCGGCTCGCGCGCGCGAGCGCGGCCGGGCGCGCGCGGGTGCGCGAGCTCGAGCTGCTCGACCGGACGGCGCGGGCGCTCGGCTCGTCGATCGAGCTGCCGCAGGTGGTGGCGACGGTCGCCCGTGAGGCGGTCACCGCCATCCCGGCGGCCGAGGCGGTGGCGCTCGTCCACCGCGGCGCCGCCCGCGAGACCGACCGCCTGGTCGTCGACAGCTACGACCGCGAGCGCGACCGGCACGCGCGCGTCGTCGTGCCGCGCGGCGAGGGGGCGACCGGCCAGGTCATCCGCCTCCAGGCCGCGCTGCGCGTCGACGACCTCGCCGGCAGCGACCTCGCGCTCGGCCCCGCGGCCGGCCCCGACGGCGTCCGGTCGTGGCTCGGCGTGCCGGTGATGCTGCACGGCGCCTGCGAGGGGGTGCTGGCGGTGCAGAGCCGGCAGCCGGCGGCGTTCACCGACGCCGACGAGCGGCTGCTCGGGTCGCTCGCGCTGCAGGTCGGGGCCGCGCTCGCCAACGCGCACCTCTACGAGATGGCGATGGTCGACGGGTTGACCGGCCTGTTCGTGCGCCGCTACTTCGACGCGCGCCTCGACGAGGAGATCGAGCGGGCCCGCCGCTACCGGACGCCGTTCGCGGTCGCGATGCTCGACCTCGACGACTTCAAGCGGCTGAACGACGAGCACGGCCACCTGGTCGGCGACCGGGTGCTGCGCGAGATCGCCAGCGTCGTGCGCACCGAGGTGCGCGGCGTCGACACCGCGGCCCGCTACGGCGGCGAGGAGCTGGCGCTCATCCTGCCCGGCACCGAGCTGGTGGCGGCGCTCGGCCACGCGGAGCGGGTGCGCCACGCGATCGCCGAGCGGCGGGTGGCGTCCGGCGACGGCGGCCCGGTGCTGTCGATCACCGCGTCGGTCGGCATCGCGGCGTTCCCCGACAGCGGCGCCGCGTCGGCGGAGGACCTGCTCCGCCGCGCCGACCGCGCGCTCTACCGCGCGAAGCGGGCCGGCAAGAACCGCGTCGAGCTGTACTGGGCCGACGACAGCGGCAAGCACGCCGTCCTCGACGACGGCCTTTCCTGATCCACGACGCGTCCAGTTCCTCGCACCGCGCGCGAGAACCAGGCCGCGCACGGCGCGCCTGGCGGCGAGTGCCGCCGAGAGCAGCGTGGGGCCCGCGGGGCGGGGCGGCACGCCCGGTGGGATCGACAGCGCGCGTGCGACGGACGCGCGCGGCCATGCATCGGGCGCGCGATGCGCCCTTCCGTGACAGAGTGCCGCGATGACGGCTGAACGCGAGCGCCTGCGCAAGCGGCTGGCGGCCGACGCCAAGGTCGGCCTCGCCCGCTTCTGGGCGCGCGCCAGGCAGATCGTGACGACCGATCCGACCGGCTCCGACGAGGACGACCGGATCGTCGACCAGGCCGCCGAGCGCGAGCTGGCGCGCCACGCCGGCCAGATGAAGGCCGGGCTCGCCAAGGTGGCCCAGCTCCTGGCCTACACGTCGTCGGGGGCGCCGCTCGAGCTGCGCGCGCTGTGGGACCAGGTGCCGGCGGCGCCGTCGGAGGCGATCGCCCGCGTCGTCGAGGAGGAGCTGGGCGCGCCGCCCGAGCGCGTCTTCGCCCGCTGGGATCCGAAGCCGCTGGCGGCGGCGTCGCTCGGCCAGGTCCACGCCGCCGTCGACGCCGCCGGCCGCGCGCTCGCCGTGAAGGTGCAGTACCCGGGCGTCGACGACGCGCTGGCCGGCGACCTGGCCTCCGACGGCTTCGCCCGCCGGCTCGCCGGCACCGAGCTCGGCCGCGAGCTGTCGCCGGAGGCGCTGGCGGTCGTGCGCGCCGCGGTGCTCGCCGAGACCGACTACCGCGCCGAGGCGGACGCGCTGCGCCAGGTCGCCGCCGCCTGGGCCGGCGACGACGTGATCCGGGTGCCCGAGGTCGTCGCCGCGACGTCGACCCGGCGCGTGCTGACGATGACCCGCGCGCCCGGCCTGCCGATCGCCGAGCTGCCCGCCGACGATCCGGCGCTGGCCGGCGCCGCCGCCACCGCGATCGTGCGGTTCGCCTGGGGCACGCCGCTCTGCCACCGGCTGCTCAACGCCGATCCGAACCCGGGCAACTACCTCGTCGAGCGCGACGGCGACGCCGTCCGCGTCTGGTTCCTCGACTTCGGCTGCACGGTGCCGATCGACGAGGCGACCGCGCGGGGCGACCTCGAGCTGTGCCACGGGCTGCTCGACCCCGACGCCTTCGCCGGCGCCGAGCGGTTCCGCATGGGGCTCGCCCGGCTCGGCCTGCTCAAGCGGGTCGACAGCCTGACCAGCACGCCGCACCGCGACTGGGAGCGGGCGCTCGCCGAGCCGTTCTCGGGCGACCGGCCGTTCACCTGGGACCGCGCCTACGCCGAGCGGCTGACCCACGCGACGCGCCGCGCGCTCGCCCACGGCGGGCTCGCCCTGCCGCCGGCGATGACGCTGCTCTGGCGCCAGCGCCTCGGCGTCGCCGCGGTGCTCGCGATGCTGCACGCGCGCCTGCCGTACGGCCGCATCCTGCGCGGGCAGCTCGGCACCGGCCGGGCCGCGCTGCGCTGACGCCGGCGAGCGCCTGCGCGCGCGTTCGACGACGGACGCGGGGGTTCGGGGCTCGCGCGGGGGCTGCCTTCCTGCAGCGCAGCCACGGGCGAGCCGGCCGCGACGGCCCTACACGGTCCTGGGCGCGCTCGCGGCCGCGCCGCCGTCGAGCGCTCCCCGCACGCAGGCCGTCAGCGCCGCGCGGTCGAACGGCTTGCGCAGGAACGTGTGGGCGAGGACGTCGTGCGGCTCGAGCACCTCGTCGGTGTAGCCCGACATCAGCACGACCTTGGCGTTCGGGCAGAGCGAGGTCAGCCGCTCGGCGAGCTTGCGGCCGCTCAGGCCCGGCATGACGACGTCGCTCAGCACGAGGTCGAGCTGCTCGCCGTGGTCCTCGCAGAGCAGCAGCGCCTCGCCGGCGTTGGCGGCGACCTCGACCTGGTAGCCGGCGGCGGCGAGCAGGCGGCGCGTCACGCTGCGCAGACCGGCCTCGTCCTCGACGACCAGCACGCGCTCGTGGCCGAGGACGTGACGCTCGGGGACGGCCACCCGCTCGGCGTCGGCCACCGGCGCCTCGGCGAGCCGCGGCAGCAGCACGCGGAACGACGTGCCCCGGCCCGGCGCGGTGTCGACCGCGATGCCGCCGCCGCTCTGCTTGACGATGCCGTGGACCATCGACAGCCCGAGCCCGGTGCCCTTGCCGACGGCCTTGGTCGTGAAGAACGGCTCGAAGATGCGGGCGCGCACGTGGGGCGGCATGCCGCAGCCGGTGTCGGCCATCGTCAGCTCGACGTAGTCGCCGGGCGGCAGCTCGAGGTCGGCCGCGTCGGCGTCGTCGAGGCGCGCGGCGCGGACCGCGACGCGCAGCTCGCCGCCCTGCGGCATCGCATCGCGCGCGTTGACGGCCAGGTTCATGACCACCTGCTCGATCTGGCCGCGATCGACGCGGGTGAAGCCGGCGTCGTCGTCGGCGGTGACCCGCAGCAGGACGTCCTCGCCGATCAGCCGCCGCAGCATGTTCGAGAGGCCGGAGACCAGCCCGCCGAGGTCGACCGCCTCCGGCCGGAGGATCTGCCGGCGGCTGAAGGCGAGGAGCTGGCGGGTGAGCCCGGCCGCGCGCTGGGCCGCCTGCGCGATCTCGCCGAGGTCGGCGCGCAGCGGGTCCTCCGGCCGCAGCTCCTCGAGCGCGAGCTCCGTGTACGACGAGATCACGCTCAGCAGGTTGTTGAAGTCGTGGGCGACGCCGCCGGCGAGCCGGCCGATCGCCTCCATCCGCTGGGCGGCGCGGAGCTGCTCCTCGGTCTCGCGCTGCTGGGTGACGTCGGAGGCGAGGCCGGTGAGCCCGACCACGCGGCCGTTCGCCCACAGCGGCCGCGTCGACGTCCGCAGGTAGCGGATCTTGCCCTCGGCGTCGAGCCAGCGCACCTCGTGCGGAGGCCGCGCGTCGCCGGCCAGGCGCGCGCCGACGTTGCCGTGGAGCACGGCGCGGTCGTCGGGGTGGACGAAGTCCTCCATCGGGTGGCCGATCAGGTCCGACGCCTCGTAGCCGAACCGCGCGACCGACCGGCTGACGAAGGTGAGCACGCCGTCGCCGTCGGTCGAGAAGACGAGATCGTCGAGGTTGTCGACCAGGCCGCGGTAGCGATCCTCGCTGGCGCGCAGCGCGTCGGCGGCCCGGCGGACGTCGGTGATGTCGCGGCTGGTCGCGATCGCGAAGCGCGGCACCCGGCCGGCGCCGTCGCCGGTGAAGTAGACGCGCACCGACATCGACAGCCAGCGCACCTCGCCGTCCGGCCGCACGACGCGGTGCTCGGTGCTCACCCGGCCGGTGCCGGCCGGATCGAGCGCGGCGGCGATGACGCGGCGCACGTCGTCGAGGTCGTCGGCGTGGACGGTCGACAGCATCTCGGCGCGCGAGACGGCCGCCCGGCCGAGGCCGAGGTGGGCGCGCGCCCGCTCGTCGAGGTCGAAGCGATCGGCGGCGACGTCGTGGCGCCAGGTGCCGAGGTCGGCGGCGTCGAGCGCGAGCCGGTAGCGCTCCTCCGCCTCGATGCGCGCCTCGTCGATCCGCTTGCGCGCGCTCACGTCCTGCTTGATGGCGACGAAGTGGGTGATGGCGTCGCCGTCCTCGCGCAGCGGCGTGATCGTCATCTCCTCGTCGTAGAGGTGGCCGTCGCGGTGCCGGTTGACCAGCTCGCCGTGCCAGCGCTCGCCGGCGAGGACGGTGGTCCACAGCCCGCGGTAGAAGGCGTCGTCCTGCGCGCCCGACCGCAGCACGCGCAGGTTGTGGCCGGCGAGCTCGTCGCCCGTGTAGCCGGTCAGCCGGGTGAACGCCTGGTTCACCCACTCGACGGCGCCGTCGGTGTCGGTGATGACGATGCCGTTGCCGGCCGCCTGCAGCGCGCCGGTGAGGAGCCGCCGCTGGGCGTCGGCGGCGCGCCGCTCGGTCATGTCGATCACGATCGCGAGGCCGGCCCGCGGCGTGGCGCCGGCCGCGTGCAGCGAGGCGTAGTGGACCTGCACCCACTTCACGGAGCCGTCCTTGCAGACGTAGCGCTTGTCCATCTGGCCGCTCGGCCGGTCGCCCGCCTGCAACGCGACGAACAGGCCGTGATCGCGGGCGAGGTCGTCCGGGTGGGTGATCTCCTGGACCCGCATGCGCAGCAGCTCGTCCGCCGAGTAGCCGGTGAGCGCGGTCATCGCGGCGTTGACGCGCACGAACCGCTGGGTGGTGGCGTCGATCTGGTGGAGGCCGACCGGCGCCAGCTCGAACATCGCGCGCAGCTCCTCCTCGCTCGCCCGCAAGGCGGCGTCGATCCGGCGCAGCTCGGTGACGTCCTCGAAGAAGCCGAGCACGCACGGCTCGCCGCCGAGCGAGAGCAGGGTGGCGCTGATGAGGAACGTGAGCAGGTGGCCGCCGCGGTGGCGGAGCGCGACCTCCAGGCGGGTGGTGCCGACGCCGTCGTCGAGGGCGCGGTAGATGCGCGGACGGCTGTCGGGGTCGGCGTACAGGCCCAGCGCGGCGGTGGTGTGGCCGAGCAGCTCCTCGCGGCGGTAGCCGATCGCTGCGGCGAAGGCGTCGTTGACGTCGAGCAGCACGCCGTCGCGGCGGCGGACGACGAGGATGCCGCACAGGGTCATCCGCATCAGCGTCGCGAGCGGATGGGCCGGATCGCGCAACGCCTGCGCGGCGCCGGCGACCGCCGCAAGCTTTTCCGTGGGGGCGAGCGTCGACGAGCGCATGAGGGCGGACGCTGCAAGGTGGGCGCCACCCGTGCGCGCGCCGCCGCGGCAACGTGTCGCGCGCCCCGGGCCTCGACGGACGTCAGCGACGGACGCTGTAGACCATGGTGGCCCGCGGCGCGCGCAGCCAGCGGTCGGCGATCACGCCGCGCAGGTCGCCCCACGCGTCCTTGTCGTCGACGAACGACGCCTTCATGGCGAGCGCGTCCTGCTTGTCGCCGGCGCCCTTGATCTTCAGCACGCGCGCCGTGAGCGCCTCGACCGCCGGCTTCCACGCGTCGAGGTCGACCTCGAAGCAGCCGGCGTCGGTGCCGTTGGCCGCCTTCTGGTCGGCCTTCCACTGGATGACGCCGGCGGCGACCAGGCTGCCGACCTGCATCGCGGCGAGCTGCGAGTAGTTCTTCGGCGTGCCGTCGGCGGCGTACATGCCCTGCGCGATGTGGCCGAACGCCCACGCCAGGTCGCGCAGGTGCGACGCGCGCGCGAGGTGGTCGGGGACGACGCCGCGGGCGACCAGCCAGTCGGAGAAGTAGAGCGCGGCGGTCTGCGCCTTCAGCTCCTCGAGCGTCGACGCCAGCGTGCCGCCGAACAGGACGTCGTCGGTCTTGCCGCCGACCTTGTAGTCGTGGGCGGGGCCGAGGTTGTGCGACGCCTCGTGCAGCACCGTCGTCATCAGCTCGATCGACGGGTCGGTCTCGACGCCGGCCTGGGTCGCCGGGCAGAAGAGCGACGACGTCTGCGCGAGCAGGGTCGCCGCGCTGTCGGCGTCGGTGTAGAGGTTCGTCATCGCGACGGTGCGGCCGCCGGCCTCGGCGACCTTGCCCCAGTTCGGCAGCGACTCGCCGATGGTGGCGCCGCTCGGCGCGCGCGCGTCGCCCGCGTTGACGATGATGTCGATGAAGTCGGGCAGGCGGAACGCGACCTGGCGGGCGACGTACGGCTTGCCGGCGAGCGCCGCCAGCGCGTTCTCCATGTCGGCCTTGACCGGCTCGAGCTTCTGCCGCCACTCGACCGAGCCGGGGTTGATGCGCGCGAAGCTGACCTGGAAGCCGGCCTTCCACGCGCACGGATCCTCGTAGACCTCGTCGGGCGCGACGCGCAGGTACCAGTGCGAGCCCCGGGCGCCCATCGCGGCCCACGCGACGTCGGCCTTCTCCCAGTCGTTGTCGCGGAAGGCCTGCGCCGCGGCCTTCAGGTAGTCGACGAACGCCGCCTCGTCGGGCGACGTGACCGCGGCGGCCGCGGCCTCGAGCTCCTTCGCGACCGCCTGCATGTCGTCCTGGTAGGCGACGCTGAACGGCACCGCGACGAACGTCCCCGGCGCGGTGCCCTCCTGGACGACCGAGAAGTGGTTCATCAGGTCGGCGGCGTTCGGCTGCTTCGCGAGCCGGTCGCAGAAGCCGGGCTGCGCCTGGATCGCGGCCGGGTAGAGGCCGGAGACCGGCTTCGGGTGGTCGGGGAGCGCGCTGCAGTCGGGGTTGCGCTCGGTCTTGGGCGCCTTGCAGAACGGGCCGTGGTTGCGCCAGAAGAGCGTGCGGCTCGCCGGGTCGTCGGCGGGGATCCTGGCGTCGAGGCCGAGCACGCCCTGCTGGCGCGCGTAGATGCGATCGATGATGGCGGCGGCGGCGAGGACGTGATCGACGATCGCCCTGTCCTCGGCGGTGGCCTGGCGCTGATCGGTCTCGACCAGCGTCGGCAGGCCCTGCGCCAGCTCCGTCACGACGGCGGCGCGGCGCGCGCGCTCGGCGGGCGCGAGGTCGGCGGACGGTGCCGGCGCGGTGAGCGTCGTGTAGAGCTCCTCGAAGCGCGGCGTGAAGTGATCGCCGGCGACGAGCTCGGCGCGCGACGGGCCGGGCAGGCCCCAGGTCGTGACCAGCTCGTCGGGATCGAGGTCGTGATCGCCGTCGGCGTCGGCGCGCCAGAAGAGCGGCAGCGCGTGCTCGGCGGCGAGGCGGTTGAAGTCGGCGCGGCTCAG
>DASZXE010000111.1:0-2061 GCA_035546475.1 Kofleriaceae bacterium | reverse complement strand
TGATGTGGGCGAGACCGAGGATCGGACCGGGAACGGGCGCGGCAACGGCAGCGGCGGCCATGGACCGAGCGTCGCCGCCGCGTGTTGCGCGCGATCGCGCGCCCGTGTGAAGAAACCTTGCGCCGCGGATCGGGCCGCGGGATCGCGCGGCGTCAGTTCCACGCCGTCGCGTGCCACATCGCGGCGATGATGATCGCGAGCAGCACGAGCACGCCGATGCCGCCGGCGATCAGCCCGAAGAGAGACGAGCTCTCGATCTCCTGAGATGCCATGACCGGAGCATGCCTCCCGCCGACGCGGCGGCCAAGGTCAGTCGGCAGGCAAGCACGAGACGCGCAGGCGATATCCGGCCGGCACGATCGACGGGTCGTAGTGGACCGCGAGCTGGTGATCGGTGAAGCCGCACGCCCGATCGCCGACGATGCTCACGCAGCCGGGCCCGTCGCACAGCGGCAACTGCAACCGCTCGCCGCCCGGCGCGATCGCGGTCGCCTCGCAGGTGAGCGGCGAGGCCGGGTGGCCGATCAGGCAGCCGCCGCCGGACAGGACGTCGAGCGCCGCGCCACCGATGCGGCGGAGGCGCGTCGGCAGGTCGACCGAGCAGGTCTCGGGCGCGACGTAGCGGGCCGGGAACCCGTGGGCGAAGGCGTGCAGCCGGATCGCGGGCGCCGCCGGCTCGGTCGGGCCGCAGGTCGGCGACAGGGTCGGCACGCCCTGCGGCCACTGCGGGGAGCTCGCGCCGAGGCCGACCATCACCGGGCCGGGCGCGCCGAACAGGCCGCCGATCAGCACGCGGGACGGATCGCGGCGGCTGTCCTTCAGCGCCTGCACGACGTCCTCGACGCGGCGCAGGTAGCGGTCGTCGTCGCGCGGGCGGCAGCCGTGCTTGACGCCGGGCGCGCGCGGGTTGGCGTCGTCGCACTCGACGCCGAACTCGAAGCAGCGGAAGTCGGTGAGCGGCCCGAGCGGCGAGACGATGGTGCCGTCGGGGTCGGCGAACAGGCCGGTGGAGGCGACCGAGCAGTCGTCGTCGTCGGTGAGGAGGACGACGACCAGCAGCGCGTCGTCGCGGAGGAAGCGCTGCTCGCGCGGCCGCGCGGCGTCGAGGGCGACCGCGCGCTCGAGGGCGGCGAGCGGCTGCGAGTAGTTGCAGCCGCCGGTGCCGACGTCGGCGAGGCAGGCGAAGGCGCCGGACAGCGAGCCCTGGTAGTTGCGCCGGCGGCCGCCGTCGGGGTCGGGGGCGTCGGAGAGGAAGCCGCCGGCGATGCCGCAGGTGGCGGCGCCGTGGAGCGCGCCGTCGTCGCCGCGGGCGCGGCACTGCGAGCCGGGCAGGCCGGCGGCGGCGTCGCCGAGGCCGACGTCGGTGGAGACGACGCCGACGTGGAGGTCCGGCATGCCGGTCGGCAGCGCGGCGAGGGCGTCGAACAGCTCGCCGGCGTCGGCGGCGAGCGGCTGCTGCTCGCCGGCCATGGCGGCGGAGCTGTCGATGACGAACAGGAGATCGATCTCGGCGGGCGCGGGCGGCGCGAGGTCGACCATGACCTCGTAGTCGGTGGAGCCGACGACGGCCGGCGCCTGCGCGCAGGTGGAGACGAGCGCGAGCCCCAGGCTCGCGACGACCGCCGGGGCGAGGCGGCCGGCGGCGGTCACGGCGCTGGCGCTCCGCAGGCGCGGTCGATCGCGTCGATCTCCGGCGACGTGGGCCAGCGGGCGACGAAGGCGGCCCGCTGGTGGGCGGCCGGCGACCGCATGCCCTGGCCGCACAGGGCCTCGATCTTGAGCGCGGCCATGCTGGCGGCGAGCTGGCCGGCGTCGTGGAAGGCGTCGTCGTAGCGCTTGAACTCGGTGAGCGCGGCGCTCCAGTCGCGGTCGCGGACGAAGGCGTCCATGCGGCGAAGGTGGTCGCGCTCGATCGGCAGCGTGTCGAGCGCCGCGGGCGCGGGCGGGCCGGCGGCGGGCGCGGGCGCGGGCGCGGGCATCGGTGCCGCGCTCGGTGCCGGCGGTGCCGCGCTCGGTGCCGGGGATGCCGCGGTCGATGCCGCGGTCGATGCCGCGCTCGGT
>DASZXE010000110.1:0-4069 GCA_035546475.1 Kofleriaceae bacterium | reverse complement strand
CGCGCGACACGGTCGCGCCGGCCGGGAGTCCGGCCGAAAGCGGGGTGGGTGCCCTACCGGCTCCGCCGGTAGGGAGGGGTGCAGCCCCTTGGGATCGATCTGACTCGCCGCGCCCTGAAAGGGCGAAAGGCGAGTCAGAGGTCGATCGTCCCGCGGCCGAGCTCGATCGCCTCGCCGGTGACGAAGATCGATCGGTCGTCGGCGACGCGCAGGCCGAGCCGCGACGGGCGGTGGACGGCGTCGCCCTGGCGCAGCGAGGCGGTCACCGGCAGCGGCTGGCCGGTCGCGATCATCTAGCCGCCGAGGTTCGCGCAGGCGGAGCCGGTCGCCGGATCCTCGACGACGCTGCCGTCGAGCGTGAAGAGGAAGCGGACCGTCCACGCGGGCTCGCCGCGCGCCCACAGGTACGCCATCGCCTCGCCGCGGCTGGCGCACCTCGCGTGCTTCTCGAGCAGCGCCGCGTCGGCGCGGGCGGCGCGCACCAGCGCCGGGCTCGCGATCGGGATGACGAGCTGCTCGACGCCGGTGTCGACCCACAGCGGCCGGTCGACGATCGCGTCGGCGGGCAGGCCGACCATCGCCGCGAGCTCCGCGCGGCTCGCCTCGACCTCGCGCGTCGACGGCGCGCGCGCCGCCCGCAGCGTGAGCCGCCCGCCCTCGGCGGTGACCGGCACCAGCCCCGCCTTCAGCTCGAGCGTGACCGCACGCCGGCCGGCGAGGACGACGGCGGCGGTGCCGAGCGTCGGGTGACCCGCGAACGGCATCTCGAAGCCGGGCGTGAAGATGCGGACGCGCGCGTCGGCGCCGGCGGCCGTCGGCGGCAGGACGAACGTCGTCTCCGACAGGTTCAACTGGCGGGCGAGCGCCTGCATCTGGCCGTCGGTGAGGCCGCGCGCGTCCTCGAAGACGCACAGCGGGTTGCCCGACAGCCGGTCGCCGTCGACGGTGAAGACGTTGACGAGGCGGAACGCGTACGCCATGCGCCGATCTACGCACGGCCGCGCGCGCCGGCAAGCCACAGGCGCGGCGCCGCCGACCGGCACAGGCCGCGATGACCGCGATATCCTCGCGGGCGATGAGGCCCTCGACCGGCCGGGCGCCGGCGATCGCGGCGACGCTCGCGATCGCGGCCTGCACGCCGGTGTCGCCGCCGCCGCTCGTGCCGATGCACGCGGGCACCGCGCCGCACACCGTCGACGACACGACGATCACGCTGGTGGTCGGCGTCGCCGGCGAGATCCTCGGCGGCGGTGGCTGGGGCGTCGCGCTGCGCGGCGAGCGCCAGGTGACCGACGGCATCGCCGTCGGCGGCGGGCGCGAGCGCCGGGCTGCTCGTGCCGCTCGACGGCGGCGCCAACGTGCCGTCGCTCGAGCTCGGCCTCGCGGCCCCGCACCTGTCGCTCGACCACATCCAGGCCAGCCTGTCGCTGGCCGACAGCCACAGCTTCTGGCCGTCTTCTAGCCGGCCCGGCGGGCGCGCAGCCGGAACAGCGCGTAGCACGGCACGCCGGCGGCGATGATGCCGAGGCCGATGAGGCTGTCGTGCGGCGTGGCGACGATCGTGTTGAAGACGAGCAGCGTCGCCAGCGCGAGGAACAGCAGCGGCACGAACGGGTAGAGCGGCACGCGGTACGGGCGCGCCAGCTCGGGGCGGCGCCGGCGCAGCAGGATGACCGCGCCGGCGTCGAGCCCGTAGAACAGCCACGACGCGAAGACGACGTCGTCGGTGAGCTGGTCGAAGTTGCCGAGCATGACGAGCGCCGCCGACCAGACGCCCTGGAGCAGCACGGAGACGACCGGCGCGCGGGCGCCGTCGCTGACCTCGCCGAGCGCGGCGGGCGCGAGCCGGTCCTTCGCCATCGCGTACGGGACGCGCGCGCCGGTCAGCATCGAGCCGGCCATCGCCGACAGGGCCGAGATCGCCATCGCCAGCGCGACCAGCGCGCGGGTGGCGCCGCCGAGGAAGGTCGCGGCCGCGCGGGCGGCGACCGGCGAGGCGTGCGGGTGGGCATCGGAGCTGGCGGTGACGACGTCGCCGAACGGCAGCGCCGCGAAGTAGCCGACGTTGACGAGCGCGTAGACCGCGAAGACCGCGAGCGTGCCGAGGACGAGCGCGCGCGGCAGGTTGCGGCCCGGGTCGCGCACCTCGCCGGCCGCCATCGGCAGGTTGTTCCAGCCGTCGTACGCCCACAGCGCGGCGAGCACGGTGAGGCCGAAGGCGCTCCAGCCGGGGAAGCCGGCGCCGGTGCCGGTGACGCGGCCGAGGTCGACGTGCGGCGCGAGCAGGAGCGCGCCGGCGGCGAGGCCCAGGATGAGCACGACCTTGAGCGCGGTGAGCGCGGCCTGGAAGCCGCCGCCGGTGCGCACGCTCAGGCAGTTGAGGCCGGTGAAGGCGGCGATGAGCGAGATCGCGGCGGCGCGGTGGCCGACGCGCTCGACGGGGAGCACGCCGCCGAGGAACGTCGCCGAGCCGATCGCGTAGGCGGCGATCGAGGCCGGCGTCGCGATCGTGAAACGGGTCCAGCCGTAGAGGAAGGCGGGCAGCGGGCCCCACGACTCGCGGAGGAAGACGTACTCGCCGCCGGCGTGCGGGAAGGCGGCGCCGAGCTCGGCGAACGACAGCGCGCCGGCGAGCGACATCGCGCCGCCGACCGCCCACGCGAGCAGCACCCACGCCGGCGCGCCCGCGCGCTGCGCCATCGGCGCCGCCTTGAGGAAGACGCCGGTGCCGATGATCGTGCCGACGACGAGCGCCGCCGCGTGCCACGGGCCCAGGCCGCGCACGAGCCCGCGACGATCGTCGAGCGCCACCCGCCGACAGTATCACCGGCGCGCGGGCGCCCTCATGGCCCGCCGAGCGCGTCCTCCCAGCGGGTCGAGAACAGGAGGTAGTCGGCGACGTCGAAGCGGCTGCGGGCGAGGAGCGCGCGCTGGTCGTCGCGCAGCGAGGCGAGGAAGCGCTGGTTCGCGCGGGTGACGGCGTCGAGGACGTCGCGGGCGGCGTCGACGCCGGCCATCGGCTTGAAGTTGGCGGGCATCAGCTCGCCGCCGAGGACGCCGTCGAGGACGCGGGTCTCGATGGTGTCGGCCGCCTCGGCGACGGCGGCGTCGAGCTCGGCGCGCTGGTGATCGTCGACGCCGGCGGCGGCGAAGAAGGCGTCGCGGCCGCGGGCGACGCGGGCGCGCTGCGGCGCGATCGCGGCCTCGGCGAGCGGCAGCATGCGGTCGCGGTAGTGGAGGAGGTCCTCGCCGGGCTGCGGCGCGAGCCAGAGGGCCCAGGCGGGGACGCTGACGTTGAAGGCGTTGTCGCCGGCGCCGTCGTCGCGGTCCGCCGGGTCGGGGCCGCCGGTGGCGCGGGGGCGCGGCGCGGCGCGATCGTGGCCACGCGAGGGCAGGGCGCCGTCGCCGTCGCGGTCGCCGTCGGCGGCGCGCTGGTCGGCGGCGCGGGCGCAGGCGGCCTCCGTCGGTGGCGCGGGGACGCGGGTGCAGCTCCGCCAGGCGAGGAACGCCGACAGCGCCGCGAAGGCGACACAGGCGTTGCGCCAGCCCGTGGAGGTCATGGGCCGACAGGATATCGCGGACCGAAGCGGTAACCGACCCCGGCGCGGACCTGCCAGGTGAGGATCGGTCCGCCGAGCTCGTCGCTGGAGAGCAGGTCGAACGACAGCGGGCGCACGGCGAAAAACCAGCGCGGCCTGACGTCGTAGGTGACCAGCGCCTCCGCGCGCAAGGTCGCGGCGGTGACGTCCTCGAAGGTCGGCTCGGTGAAGTTCACCGACGTCGTGCCGAGGCCGACGCGGGCGCCGACGGCGAGGCGCGGGCGCAGCCGGTGGAGGAGGCCGGCGGACGCGAGGATGGTGCCGTGGCGGGCGTCGTCGTTGACGAGGTTGTCGACGTCGAGGGCGACGTCGACGTCGCGGGTGAGCGTGAAGGCGAGCGAGAAGGTGAAGCCGGCGAGCGGCGGGACCTGGCCGCTGCGGCGGTTGATCGACGTCGCACCGGCGACGAGGACGGCGACGTGGACGCGAGGGGGGCCGAGGTCCGCCCGTGCCGCAGCCGCCGGCGGTGC
>DASZXE010000109.1:0-6704 GCA_035546475.1 Kofleriaceae bacterium | reverse complement strand
GCCTCGGCCTGGCGCCCGCTGCCCAGCGCCGCGGCCCCGACGTCCGCCGGCGGCGCCTGCGCCAGCCCGTCGGCCAGGACCTCGCGCGCGGCCGCCCGCTGCGCCTCGTCCCAGCCGTTCGCCACCGACGGTGACAGCCCGAGCAGGTCGCGCAGCTCGAGGTCCGCCGGATCGACGCGATCGTCGGCCGCGCTGCATCCCACCGCCACCCAGCCGACGAGGAACGCCAGCACGCGGGAGGTGTGCCCCATGCGGCGATGCTCGCACGAGGCCCGCGCCGTGAGCCGCGCCTCCCCCGGCCCTCACGCGCGGCACGCACACCCTGCTACCCTCCGGCCACCATGGGCGCGCGCTTCCAGTACCTCGTCGACGCGGCCGGGCTCCGCGTCGACTACCCGCCGGCGGTCACCGCCGAGGTCGAGGCCTACCTGCGCGCCCCCGGCCTCGACGATCGCGAGCTCGTCGATCGCACCGACCTGCCGTTCTGCACGATCGACGGCCCCGGCACGCGCGATCTCGATCAGGCGATCTGGGCCGCCGCCACCGCCGACGGCTTCCACCTCCGCTACGCGATCGCCGACGCCTCGTACTACGTGCGCCCGGGCAGCGCGCTGTTCGACGAGGCGCTCGCCCGCGGCGCCAGCTACTACCTGCCCGGCCTGTCGGTCCCGATGCTGCCGCGCGCGCTGTCGGAGGGCCTGGTCTCGATCGGCCCGCGGGTCGATCGCCGCGCGCTCGTCTTCGATGTCCGCTTCGACGCCCGCGCCACCGTCGTCGACTTCCGCCTCGAGCGGGCCCGCGTGCGCAGCCGCGCGCAGCTCACCTTCGAGGAGGTGCAGGCGTTCCTCGACGGCAAGGGGCCGCCGCCGGCGTCCGCCGACCTCGCCGCGCCGCTCGCCGCGATCGCCCGCCTCGGCGACCTGCGCGCGCACCACCCCGACCGCGCCGCGATGATCCGCTACCGCCGCGTCGAGGCCGCGGTCCGCCTCGGCCCCGACGGCGAGCTGATCATCGGCGCCGCGCCCCGCACGCCGATCGAGCTCGCCAACGAGCAGATCAGCATCCTCTGCAACGCGCTCGGCGCCCGCTACCTGCTCGGCGGCTCGGCCGAGCTCGTCCAGCCGATCTACCGCGTGCACGAGCCACCGTCCGACGACAAGGTCGCGGCCTTCGAGCGCCTCGTCCACCGGGTCGCCGCCAGCCGCGATCTGCCGGACGAGCCGTGGCTCTACCGGCGCGCCGCCGACCTCGGCCTCGCCGGCTACCTCGAGGCGCTGCCGACCACCGGCATGGCCGGGCGCCTCGCCCGCGCGCTCCACCGCCAGGCGATGCTGCTCAACGGCCGCTCGCGCTTCGACGCCGAGCCGCACGGCCACTTCGGCGTCGGCGAGCAGGTCTACTCGCGCTTCACCGCGCCGATGCGCGAGATCGTCGGCATCCAGTGCCACGCGCAGGCGATCGACCGGCTCCGCGGCCGGTCGCCGCGCACCCGCGCCGAGGACGAGGCGATCCGCACCGCCGTCATCGACGCCGCCAACCGCAGCAAGGACACCCAGCGGTCGCTCGATCGCGAGCTCGACGCGATCATCACCGCCGCCGTGCTCGCGCCGGATCTCGAGCTGCCGCGCGACCAGCGCCCGCGCCGCAAGGCCACCGTCGTCGGCTTCGCGCCGACGAAGATCTACGTCGTCCTCGACGAGCCGCCGATCGACCTGCGGGTCTCGCTGTTCTCCCAGGGCAAGCAGGAGGGCGGCGCGTGGCTGGTCGTCACCGACGACGGCACCCGCCTGGTCCGCCGCGACGACGACAGCACCATCGTCCGCCTGGGCGATCTCGCGCGGGTCCGCACCGACGACCACGGCGCACCGGTCGTCACCGACGTCGCCACGCCGCTCCACGAGCTCGGCGAGCAGCTCATCGATCGGATCAGCGCCGCGCTCCGCGACTGGTTGCCGCGGTTCCGCGCGGCGCACCCGCAGCCGCCGTACGCGGTCGCGCTGGTCGTCGATCGCGAGGCGACGGCGGTCTTCCCGGCGGCGGCGACGGCGGCCGACGGCGCGGCGCGCGCGGATCGCTGGAACCCGGCCCGGTGGCCCGACGACGTGGCCGACGGCCCCGCGTTCGCCGAGCTCGCCGCCCACCTCCGCACCCAGGCCGAGCTGCACGCGGTGGAGGCAGCCGCCTACACGGCGACCGTCCACGAGGCGATGATCGGCGCGCTCGAGGACGCGGCCACCCAGGGGCTGTTCGACGGCATCGCGCCGGTGGTGTTCGCGACCGCCAGCGGTGGTCCGGCCGCGGCCGCGCTCGTCCGCGCGTCGGTGCCCCGCCTCAACCACCACGGCGAGGCGGCCGACCTCCTGGCCAGCCTGCCCGCCTGACCGGCGCACCGCCGCGCGCGGGGGCTACACGACCCGCGAAAGCGGCCGATTCGCCGGCCATGACCCGTGCGGTCCTGGTGGTCGATGACTCGCCGATGTCGCGGCGCCTGGTGATCAAGAACCTCCCGCCCGGCCTGGGCGACGACGTGACCCAGGCCGAGAACGGCCTCGAGGCGCTCGCCGCGCTGCGCGCGCGGCCGCACGCGGTGGTCCTGCTCGACCTGAACATGCCGGTGATGGACGGCTACCAGTTCCTCGAGGCGCTGCGCGGCACCGAGCTGCCGGTCGTCATCGTCCTGTCGGGCGACGTCCAGCCGCGCGCGCACGAGCGGGTGCTCGCCCTCGGCGCGCGGGCGTTCGTCAAGAAGCCGATCCGCGCCGAGACGCTGGCGCGGGTGCTCGGCGACTGCGGGCTGACATGAGCGCCGCCGCCGCCACCCTCGCGGCCGCCGCGCCCGGCGTCGTCGACGAGGCGCAGCGCGACGCGATCGCCGAGATGGTCAACATCGGGATGGGCCAGGCCGGCGCCTCGCTCGCCCGCCTGTTCGATGCGTTCATCAAGCTGTCGGTGCCGCGGGTCCAGCTCGTCGAGCCCGACACCCTCGCCGACACGCTCGACGCGCTGTGCGGCCGCGACACGCCGGTGACCGTCGCCCGCCAGGCGTTCGCCAGCCGCATCCGCGGCGAGGCGATCGTCTTCTTCACGTCGGCGTCGGCCGAGGCGCTCGGCGAGCTGGTCGCCTTCAACGGCGCGTCGACCGACGAGCTCTTGCTCGACGTCACCAACGTGCTGGTCGGCGCCTGCATCGGCGGGCTCGCCGAGCAGTTCGGCCTCGACGTCGGCTTCTCGCCGCCGTCCTTGCTCGGCCGCCGCGCGTGCGCGACCGCGGTGCTCGCCGCCGCCGAGATGGACTGGCGCCGCGCGCTCCTCGCCGAGGTCAACTTCCGCGTCGAGGGCCGCGCGTTCCGCTGCCACCTGCTCACCTTCTGGCCCGACGCGTCGCTGGCGATGCTCATCGAGGCCGCCGACGCGCTGCTCGCCACCATCTGATGCGTGCCCGCCGCATGACGCGTGCCCTGCCATCGGAGCCCCTGTCGCTCGTCGCGGGGGCGCCCGAGAGCTCGCTCGAGCTGTCGGCGCTCGATCGGCTCGACGCCGGCATCTTCGGCGTCGACAGCGAGCTGCGGGTCGTCCACTGGAACGCCTTCATGGCGACCCACAGCGGCCGCACCGCCGACGAGGTGCTCGGCAAGCCGCTGTTCGCGGTCTTCCCCGACCTGCCGCACGAGTGGCTGTCGTGGAAGATCAAGACCGTCTTCGTGCTCGGCGCCTACGCCTTCTCGTCGTGGCGCCAGCGCCCGTACGTCTTCCGCTTCCCGCACAACCGGCCGCTGACCGGCGGCATCGACTGCATGCGGCAGGACGTGACGTTCCTGCCGATCCGCAAGGACGGCGCGGTCACCGCGGTGTGCGGCGTGGTGTCGGACGTCACCGACGTCGCGCTGGCGCAGCTCGCGCTCGAGCGCGCGCACGCGGCGCTGCAGGCGGAGGTCGTCGAGCGCCAGCGGGTCGAGACCGAGCTGCGGCTCGCCCAGCGCCTCGAGGCGATCGGCCGCCTGGCCGCCGGCCTCGCCCACGAGATCAACACGCCGGTGCAGTTCGTCGGCGACACCGTCGCGTTCCTGCAGGACGCCTACCGCGACGTCCGCGGCCTCCTCGAGCTGCACCGCGAGGCGCTCGCCGAGCTGGGCGCCGCGGTGAGCCCGGCGATGACCGCGCGGCTGGCGCAGGCCACCGAGGCGGCCGAGCTGGCCTACCTCGACGCCAACGTCGCCGGCGGCTTCACCCGCTGCGAGGACGGCCTCGGCCGGGTCGCCGCGGTGGTGCGGGCGATGAAGGAGTTCGGCGCCCCCGACCACCGGGCGCGCAGCTCGGTCGATCTCAACCGCGCGATCCGCACGACCTTGGCGACGGTCGCCGCCGAGCTGGCGCCCGTCGGCTCGGTGGTCACCGACTTCGCCGACGTCCCGTCGGTGCCCGGCTTCGGCAACCAGCTCAACCTGGCGCTGCTGCACCTGATCGTGAACGCCGCCAGCGCGATCGTCGACGCCGGCCGCGGCGCGAAGGGCGAGCTGCGCATCGTCACCCGGCGCGACCACGACCGCGTCGTCGTGCAGATCCGCGACAACGGCGTCGGCATCCCGGCCGAGCTGCGCGAGCGCATCTTCGACATGTACTTCACGACGCGCGACGTCGGCCGCGGCAGCGGCGGCCAGGGCCTCGCCATGGTCGCCTCGATCGTCGCCCACCACGGCGGCACCGTCACCGTCGACAGCGAGGTCGGCATCGGCAGCACCTTCGAGGTCCGCCTCCCCATCCGCTGAGCTCGCCTGCGCCGGGGCAGGCGGCGCGCGGGTCAGGCCGCGGTCGCGGCGGCGGCGGGGGGCGGGAGCTGGGCGGCGAGGAGGGCGCGCACCGTCGACGGGTCGAGCGGCTTGTCGATGTGCGCGCTGCCGATCGAGTCGAGGAACTCGCGCGCGCGCGCCGTGAACGCGCCGCCGGTCATGAAGAAGACGTGGCGCAGGAGGTCGGGCGCCGTGCGGCGCAGCTCGTCGTGCAGCTCGATGCCGGTCATGTCGGGCATCATCAGGTCGCACAGCACGAGGTCGAAGCGCTCGCGGCCGCGCAGCATCGCCAGGCCGTCGCGCGCGCTGGTCAGCGCCACCACCTCGGCGCCCGGCAGCATGCGCTTGACCAGCCGGCCGATCGGCGCCTCGTCGTCGATGACGAGCACCCGCGGCGTCGACGGCCGCTCGACCACCGCCGCCGGCAGCACGATCGACACCACCGTGCCGCGGCCGAGCTCGCTCGCGATCGTGATCTCGCCGCCCAGCTTCTGGACGATGCCGTGGCAGATCGACAGGCCGAGCCCGGTGCCGGAGCCGACCGGCCGGGTCGTGAAGAACGGATCGAAGACGCGGCCGAGGTGCTCGGCGGCGATGCCGGCGCCGGTGTCGGCGACGGTGACCGTCACCCGGCCGTGGGCGTCGACCGCGGTCGCGATGCGGATCTCGTGGGCGTCCGGGGTGCCCTCGCGGATCGCCTGCGCCGCGTTCAGCAGCACGTTGAGCAGCACCTGGCCGACCTGCGACTCGCTCGCGCGCACCGGCGGGATCGTCGCGAAGGCGCGCACCAGCCGCGCGCGGTGGCGGATCTCGACGTCGGCGATCCGCAGCGCGCCGTCGAGCACGGCGCGGACGTCGACCAGCTTCGTCTCGCCGCTGTCGGCGCGGCTGAAGGTGGTCAGCGTGCGCACGATATCGGCGATCCGGCGGGCGCCGTCGCGCGCCTCGGCGATGATCTCGCGGACGGGCGCGGCGCCGTCCAGCATCTCCAGCGCGAGGTCGAGGTTGCCCGCCACGTAGGTGAGCGGGTTGTTGATCTCGTGGCCGACGCCGGCGGCGAGCACGCCGAGCGCGGCGAGCCGGTCGGCCTGGACGAGCTGGGCCTGCAGGCGGTTGAGCCGGGTGACGTCGGCCATCGAGCCGACCATCCGCACCGCGGCGCCGTGCTCGTCGCGGCTGATGAAGCCGCGGTCGATGAAGTCGCCGTGGCCGCCGGCCGCGAGCGCGAACCGGTAGCGCGCCGACCAGGCCGTCGCGTCGCCGGCGAGCGCCGCGGTGAGGCCGGCGAGCACGCGGTCGCGGTCGTCGGCGTGCAGCCGCGACCGCCACTCGTCGGCGGGGCCCTCCAGCGAGGCATAGCCGAACGCGGCCTGCGCGACCTCGTTCCACATGACGCGATCGGTGCGCACGTCCCAGTCCCACATCGCGTCGTTGGTGGCGCGGGCGGCGAGCCGGTGGCGCTCCTCGCTGCGGCCGAGGGCCTCCTCGGCGGCGCGGCGCTCGGTGATGTCGCGGGCGACGAACACGACGGTCGTGCCGCCTCCGGGCGCCACCACCCGCTTGAGGTCGGCGAGGAACCAGCGCCGCCCGCCGGGCAGCTCGAGCGGGTACTCCAGGTGCTCGGTGTCGCCGGTCGCGAACGCCCGCTTCACCCGCGCGGTGAAGGCGGGACCGGCCTCGGGGCCGAGCACCTCGTCGATGGTCCGGCCGATCATCTCCGCCGCCGGCGCCGCGAGCAGGGCGGCGTCATCGGCCCAGGCGTTCAGGTAGCGGGCGTCCTCGTCGAACTCGAGCACCAGGCCACGGACGCACCCGATGAGCGTCAGCAGCCGCTGGTCCTGATCGATGCGCGTCACCTCGATCGAATCGACCACCCGCGATGGCGATGAAGGACCGGCCCTTGCCAGGCCGGGCCCG
>DASZXE010000108.1:0-2220 GCA_035546475.1 Kofleriaceae bacterium | reverse complement strand
AGCGCCGCGGCCGCGGCGGCGGCGCCGGCGGCGGCCTGGTCGGTCGCCTCGCCGTCGGCGTCCGCGACGTCGAGGCCGGCCTGGACGACGCCCGGCTGGGCGAGCACGTCGGCGAGCGTCGGCGGCGGCAGCTCGAGCGCGGCGGCGAGCGCCGTCAGCTCGGCGTGGACGTGGGCGGCGACCGCGCGATCGATGCGCACGCCGCCGGCGGCGTCGGTCCGCTCGACGCGGATCGAGACCGTCACCGCGCCGCGCTCGAGCCGCTCGCGCACCTGGCTCGTCACCGCGTCCTCGATGGCGGCCGGCACGCCGCCGGTCCGCACCTTCACGTCGAGGAAGCGGTGGTTCACCGCGCGCAGCTCGACCGTGACCTTGACCGGACCGCGCTGGGCGGTGCCGCGTCCATAGCCGGTCATGCTGCGCACGCCGCCGTTGATACCACGGGGGTCTGGCATCGAAGCGGGGCGAGATCGGCGCCCGGCGGCGGCACGTCAGCGGCGCGGCAGGGCGCGGAGGGCCTCGATCAACGCCTGGAGGTCGGCCGGGGGATCGGTCGCGAACCGCAGCGGCGCGCCCGTGCTCGGATGGACGAAGTCGAGGCGCGCGGCGTGCAGCGCCTGGCGGCCGAGCGCGGCGGCCAGCGGCGCGAGCGCGGCCTGCTTGCCGGTGTAGCGGCGGCCGTACAGCGGGTCGCCGACGAGCGGCCAGCCCTGATCCGCCAGGTGCACCCGGATCTGGTGGGTGCGGCCGGTCTCGAGGCGGCAGCGGACGACCGCCGCGTCGACGGCGAACCGCTCCACGACCTCCCAGTGCGTCACCGCCGGCTTGCCGCGGCTCACCTTCGACGAGAAGCGCTTGCGATCGACCGGGTGGCGGTCGTGCAGCGTGCGGATGGTGCCGCGCGCGCCCGGCGGGGCCGGCGCGCACACGGCGACGTACTCGCGGACCAGGTCGGTCTTCGCCTTGAAGGCGCGCTGCAGGCCGACCAGCGTGGGCTCGTCCTTGGCGACGACCATCACGCCGGAGGTGTCCTTGTCGAGGCGGTGGACGATGCCGGGGCGGAGCTCGCCGCCGATGCCGGCGAGGTCGCGCACGTGGGCGAGGAGGCCGTGGACGAGCGTGCCGCGCGGGTGGCCGGGCGCCGGATGGACGACCAGGCCGGCCGGCTTGTCGACGACGATCAGGTGCGCGTCCTCGAAGAGGATCGCGAGCGGCATCGGCTCGGGGACCAGGTCGATCGGCACCGGCGCCGGGATCGCCACCTCGATGCGATCGCCCGCGCGCAGGCGCTGGCCGGCCTTGGCCGCGGGCGCGCCGTTGACGCGGACCTGGCCCAGGTCGATCAGCCGCTGCACCTGCGCGCGCGACAGCGCCGGGTCGCGCTCGGCGACGAACGCATCGAGCCGCGGCCGGTCGTCGACGTCGACGTCGAACGCGCGCAGCTCCGCCGCCGGAGCATCGTCGAGCTCGTCGTCGGGCTCGGGCTCGGCCTCGGCGTCGCCGTCGAGCTGGGCGTCGACCTCGGCCTCGGGCTCGGCCTCGCCCTCGGGCTCGGGCTCGCCCTCGAGCTCCGCGCCGGCCTCGCCTTCACCCTCGCCCGCGCCCTCGGCTCCTTCGCCTCCAGCCTCGCCCGCGCCGCCGGCACCGTGGAGGCCCGGCTCATCGACGACGCGCGACGGCGGATCGGGGCCCACACCCCCTCCGCGCGCTACCAGATCTTCGACTTGACGTGGCCCTTCGACTTCACCAGGACGTCGACGATCGCCCGCTCGTAGATGTTCTGCTGGAAGATGTCCTCGGTGACGCGGCTCTTGAAGAGGTCGCGGCCCTCCTTGATCTCGTCGGCCATCACGTCGAACAGGTTGTCGTTGGCGATGCCGTCGAGGATCTTCGCCTCGTGGTAGAGGGTCAGGTCCGAAGCGATCGCGCGCGCGAGCTGACGGGCGCGCTTCGAGTTGTCGATCAGGTTCGCCATTTGCGCCCGATCGTAGGGTCGCCCCCTGCCCCGGTCAAGCGGACGGCCGGCCGGTTCACCCGACCGCTCGTCGATCGATCGGATCGATCGGATCGATCGGATCGCTCAGAGTTTGTGAAAAATTGGTCGCTGTGATCCATTGGCCGACGTGAAGTCGACACGGAAGCCGCGCGTGCGCACCGCCCAGCGCAACCAGCTCGAGATGCGAGCGGTCGACCTGGAGTCAGTCCTGCCCGAGGACCACG
>DASZXE010000107.1:0-10174 GCA_035546475.1 Kofleriaceae bacterium | reverse complement strand
CGGCGCTCGCGGTGCTGCTGGCCGGACCGCAGGTCGATGCCGAGGCGGCCGGCGCGCGCGACCGTCTCGCGGCTGCGATCACGGATCCGGATCCGGACGTGGCGCGCGCGGCCGTCACCGCCGCCGCCACCGTCGGCGATCGGGCCCTGCTGCCGCCGCTGCTCGCTCGCCTGCGCGCGAGCGGCGGGCGCGATCCGATGATCGGCGACGCGCTGACCGCCTGCGGGGCCGGCGCCGAGGACGAGCTGGCGCGCGCGCTGGCCGACCCGGCGCTGCCGATCACGGCCCGCTGCGCGGTGGCGCACGCGATGGGCCGGCTCGGCGGCCCGGTGATGGTCGGGCGGCTGCTCGACGTCATCGAGGCCGGCCCGCCGGTCACCAGCGACGCCGTGCGCACCGCGGCGATGCGCGCGCTCGAGCGCGCCGCGCGCCGGCAGCCGCTGCCCGACGACCAGCGGGCGCGCGTCGACCGGATCATCGACGCCGAGCTGACGGCCGGCTACCAGGCGATGGCGGCGGCCGACGGCCTCGGCGCGGTCGAGAGCCTGGCCAACGCCGACGGCACCCGCGCCGCGCCGCGCTTCCTGCCGGCCAGCGAGGGCGGTGCCGAGGCGCTGCTGTCGCGCAGCCTGCGCGACCGCCACGACGCCTGCCGCGATCGCGTGCTGCTGCTGGTCGCCGCGCTGCACCCGGGGACCGGCGTCGACGTCATCGCCGCCAACCTGCGCGAGCCGGATCCGGCGCGTCGCGCCAACGCGGTGGAGGCGCTCGACAGCGCGCTCGACCGCGAGCTGCGCGCCCGCGTCATCCCGCTCGTCGACGAGTCGCCGCGCCCCGACAAGCTGACCGCCGTCCGCGCCCGCTTCGCGCTGCGGCACCGCGACGTCAACCAGTGGATCGCCGAGCTGCTGCAGGATCCGGCGCCGTGGCTGGTCGCCTGCACCGCCCACTACGCCGGCGCGATGGAGCTCGGCTCCGCGCGGCCGCGTCTCGAGCAGCTCCGCGACCACGCCGACGCCACCGTGCGCGAGGCGGTCGCCGACGCGCTGACCCGGCTGCGGAGGCCGCACGCATGATGACCACCATCGACAAGGTCCTGCTGCTCAAGGGCGTGGACCTGTTCTCCGCGGTCGCCGCCGACGAGCTGGCCGGGATCGCGCGCATCGCCGAGGAGGTCCACCTCGACGCCGGCGAGTGGCTCATGCGCGAGGGCGAGCACGGCGACGCGCTCTACTTCGTCGTGGCCGGCACGATGCGCGTCTCGCGCGCGGACCGCGTCATCGCCGAGATCGGCGAGCGCGAGGTCGTCGGCGAGCTGGCGCTCCTCGATCCGGGCCCGCGCACCGCCGGCGTCGAGGCGGTCACCGACACCACCCTCCTCCGCGTCGGCCGCGACGACTTCGTCGAAATCCTGGCCACGCGCCCCGAGGTCCCGCTCGGCGTCATCAAGATGCTCGCGCGCCGCGTCCGCACCTCGCTCGGCTGACCGGCGGCCGACCGCCGACCGACCGCCGCACGCAGGGCGCACGGCGGCGCGGGTCGAATCGGTCGCTCCTCGGCGCCGACGCCCGCCGCGTTCCGGCGCGGGGCGCGTCACCGTGTTACTCACGGGGACGGAGGGACCCCATGAGAAGCTCGATCTGCTTGACCGCGGTGATCGCAATGGCCGGCTGTGGCTCGAAGGCGAAGCCGGCCGACACGACGCCGCAACCTACCGCCGACGACAGCGCGGTGACCGAGGGCGGTGACTGGCACCGGGTGAAGCCCGGGCTGTGGACGTACGACCGCGACTTCGATCGCGCGCCCGAGACGCCGCTGGTCGCGCCCGACGCCGGGCGCGGCATCGAGCGGATCGATCTGCCCGCCGGCGCCACCGGCGGCACGGTCACGACGATCAGCGCCGACATGCTCGGCGCCGGCGACTTCACGTGGACGGTCTACGCCTCCGACGGCCCCGGCGGCGAGCTCGGCGCCTCGATCGCCAGCGGCGACGGCACCGCGCCAGCGACGGCGACCCCGGAGAGCGGCGCGTGGGTCGACGTGGGGCTGAAGGCGCCCGTCACGACCCCGTTCGCGATCGTCTTCACCACGCGCAGCGGCGAGCCCGCCGTCGGCGCGATCGAGGGCGACGCGCCGGGCAACGTCTACTTCCAGCCCGACCCGAGCAGCCCCGCCCAGCAGACGCCCTTCATCGCCTACGTCCGCGTCTCGCTCGCCGACGTCCACTGACCCGCCTCCCCTCCTCGCCGCCCGCCCGCTCGGGAGGCCATCCTCGAGTCCGCCCGCATGATCCCGCAACTCGTCGTCGGAGACCTTCTCGACCAGGACGTCGACGCGATCGTCAATGCGTGGAACCGGAACGTGATTCCGTGGTGGCTCCTCCTGCCACAAGGGGTGTCGCGGGCGATCAAGAAGAAGGCCGGACACGCGCCTTTCCGGGAGCTGCGGCGACAGGGACCCATCCCGCTCGGCGGCGCGGTGCTGACCGGTGCCGGCCGGCTCGGCTACAAGGCCATCATCCATGTCGCCGGCATCGACATGCTGTGGCGCGCCAGCGCAACGTCCATCGCCGCCAGCGTGGTGTCGGCGATGAAGCTGGTCGATGCTCAGCGCTTCGCGTCGGTCGCGTTCCCGATCATCGGCGCGGGCTCCGGCGGCTTCGATGTCGACCGGGCGCTCGCCGTGATGGTCGGCGCGCTCGCGGACCTCGAGTCCGCGGTGCGGACGGTGATCGTGCGCCACGAACCGCCGCGGGGCGCGGGCTGACGATGGGGACGTGAGGGCGGGCGGCGGAGCGTCAGTCCTTGGCGCCGACCATGACGGCGACGTCGAACCAGCCCTTGAGGGAACGGCGGCCGAAGCGGCTGTCGAGGCGCTGGTTGGCCTTGTTGTAGAACTCGCGGCCCTCGGTGCTGACGGTGCCGCCGCCGTCGACGGTGACGAACGTGCTGTCGGGCGGGCTGTCGATCTTGCCGGCCGCCTGCGCCGCCTTGTACATCGGGTCCTCGGCGTTCACCGGCTGGATGTCGCGCAGGATGTTGACGTGCGCGAAGTAGCCGGGGAAGACGGTCGTCTCCGTCGCGGTGCCCTTGCCGATGACGTCCTTCTCCGCGTAGTTGAGGACGAGCATGTCGCCCGGCTTCGGCAGCTCGGCGGCGCTCTTCGCGTCCTTCCAGCTCCCCGGCGGCAGCTCGTCGAGCGAGTAGGCGCCGCCCGGCGTCACCTCCTTGTAGCCGTTCGGCCCGCGGAACGGCTTGGCGCTCGGGTTCTTCGCCGCCATCGCCTCGCTCACCTTGCTGCCGGCGAACGCGATGCACGTCGTGAAGTGGCCCGCCTGGCCCTTGTCCTTCAGGTCCTTGTTCTGCTTGTCGATCGCGTCCTGGCTCATGATCGACGTGCCCGGCTTCACCTTGGCGAGGAACTCCTCGCGGAACTTCTCGCCGTCGGTCTTGGGCAGGATCGCGTCGGCGAGCTGCGACGCGAGCTTCGACATCCGCGGCTGATCGCCCGCGCCGGGGTCGGCCTTCGCGCCCGCCGCGGGTGCGCCGGCGGTGTTGACCGAGATGGCCTTCGTGCGGAACCGCTTCACCCACGGCGGCACCGACGCCTTCGGCGGCGTGGAGTCGTCGAACGTGATCAGGCACAGCGGCGCCGGGTCGGCCTCGCCGAGGAACTTCGTGATCAGGTACTTCAGGAGCGCCTGGACCGCGTCGTTCTGGAACCGCAAGGACCAGCTATTGCCCTCGAGGTCATTCGGGTCCCAGACCGTCTCGGGCGTGCCGCCGGCGAGCGCCTTCTCGCCCGCGTCGAGCACGCCGTTGCCGTCGGCGGCCGGCTGCTCGTTCGCCGGCGCGGGCGCCGGCTCGCGCTGGATGCCCGACGCCGCCGACACCTCGGCGGGGCGGCCGGCGAGCATCGCGTCGGCCGCGCGGTCGGCCTCGACCTCGTGCGCGTCGCCGGGCATCGACACCTCCAGCTTGTGCTGCGGGCCCGACGAGCCGCCTGCCCCTTGCTGCACCGTGTGCGCGACCTCGTGCGCGAGCAGGTGCTGGCCCGCCTGCGACGACGGATCGTACTGGCCCGCGTTGAAGTGGATGTCCTGCCCGACCGTGTACGCGCGCGCGCCGACCGCGTTCGCCGCGGAGGCGGAGTCGTCACCGGTGTGGAGCCGCACGCCGCCGAGCGCCGCGCCGAGCGAGCTCTCGAACTGCGACTGCAGCCCCGCCGGCAGCGGCGCGCCGCTCGACGACGCCGCGCGATCGAGCTGCGCCTGCGCGTCGGGTGCGACCGCGCTGCCGGCGGGCTTCCGCCGCACGAGCCGCTGGGTCAGGGTCTGCTTGCCCGGCGTGCCCGCCGCCCGGTCTCCGGTCCCCGCGGACGCGTGGTCGCCGTCGGTCTTGTAGCTCTTCATGGTCGTTCTCTCGCATCCCTGGCTGGGTGGGGAGCGGGAGCCGCCTCGTGCCGGGTGCCGGTCTCTCGTCTTCGAGAACGGCGACGCGCCGCGAGGTCGAGCCTCCACGCTGCGACCTGATGGATGCGTCCGCCGGCGCGCTGTGACCGCGCTGCCGGATTTTCCCTGCCGCTCCCGACCCTGGCCTGCGTGCGCCGTGTGCCACCTCACGTGGCGGCAGCCGGGCGTGTCAGGCGCGCACATCAGGGCCGTCGTCCTCGTAGACGACGAGGATGACGAGCTGCGCCCACGCCGCCCCGTCCGGCTTGTGGTGCGTGATCCCGACCGAGAAGCGCAGGTTCGGCTGCGCCAGGACCTCCTCGGGGACCTGCACCGCGTCGAGCGAGGTCGCCTCCACCACGTAGCCCGCCACGCCGCTGCCGAGGCGCTCGGACGCGGCCTGCATGACCCGCTGCAGCGCGAGGTCGGGCTCGGACCTCCCGCCGTAGACCTTGTCGAGCTCGTCCTGCATGACGTCGTCGACGTCGAGGTGCGTGGGCGGCGCGAGCCGGCGCTGCTTGCGCGCGTGGACGACGCGCGTCTCCAGCCGGATGACGTCCGCGGTGTGATGGTTGCCGTGATAGAAGCTGAAGCCGGTCACGAGCGCGCCGGCCGCCTCGGGCTCGTCGAGCAGCCACGGTCCGAGCGCGACCTCCTCGGTGTCCGGCGAGAGCAGCGCCAGGCGGCCGCTCGGCAGCTCCAGCGTCGAGGCGAGCCACAGCGCCGGATCGTGCGTCTGCGGCACGACCGTCGAGATGAAGTTGCCGTCGCGGATCATGCCGCCGACGTTCCAGCCGGCGAGTAGCCCGAGCGCGATCGTGTCCAGCCACTCGCCGGTGCCGCCGAGCTCCGCGCTGAAGTAGTGCGGCGCCAGCCGGGTCGCCGTCGCCGACTGCGCGGCGCTGAGGCGGACCGGATCGATGCCCGCCTTCGCGCGCACGGCGTTGAGCGCGGTCACCGCGGCCTGCGCGAACGCCTCGGCGCTCGTCGCGGCCGCGCCGCCGGCGTGGCCGAGCGGCTGGTAGCGCATCGCCTGCGTCGCCGAGCGCCGCGCCAGCACGCGCGCGAACGTGCTCTCGAGCACCCGCCGCGGCTGCTGGTAGACCAGCTCGATCCACGCGGCGTCGTCGTCGCTGCGCATCGGACAGGTCAGGCGGAAGCGCGGCCGCGCGACGGACGGATCGGTCTCGCAGGCCACGACGCCGTAGGGCCCGAGGTTGACATAACCGCCGATGGAGTCGGCCGGCTCGCCGACGTCGCCGGTCAACGACAGGGTGCCGTCCTCCGACGGCGTGAGCGAGAACGGCTCGAGCCGGGCGGTGACCTTCGCGCCGACGATCACGGCGGTCGCCGTGGTGCCGGCGTGGACGAAGGCGAAGCCGGCGTCGGTCGCGTCCGCCGGCAGGTCGCCGAGCAGGTCCGTCCGGAGCTGGGCGCCCCAGTGCTGGAGGATGGCGGCGTCGTCGGCGCCGTCGGGGACGGGGCCACCGATGCGGCCCATCGAGATCGACGGGACGAGCACCCCGCACGCGCCGAGGACGAACCGGCGCAGGCCCTCCGGCGGCACCTTGTCGTGGTCGAGCGCCCACCGCCCGACCTCGCGCGCGGCGCACGCCATCGGCTCGGTCAGCCGGGGCGCACGGCCCGCGTCGGTGAGGGCCTGGGCGAACGCGCGATCCCAGTCGCTGCGCGGCCGCCACGGCGCGTCCGCGGACCACGTCGGCACGCCCGGGTCGTCCGCCGCGGGCGCGGGCAGCTCCACCGTCCAGCCGTCGTCGGGCATCGCCCCCTCGTCGAGGCGCGGCGGCGGCACCGGCTTCGCCTCGATGGCCGCCAGGGCCTCGGGCTTCGGGAAGTCGGCCACCGGCCGCGAGCTGCGCGCGCCGGCGCAGCCCGCCAGCACCACCAGCGCCAGCGCCGGCGTCGCCGCGGCGAACCGCGCACGCCCGGCAGGCCGCACGAAGCCCGTGGCTCCCTGCCGATCGATCGTGAACCTCATGCGGGAGAAGGCGTCATCCACGACCCAAAGACGCCACGCGCGCGGCCGATCCAACACGAATCGGCCGGCCGCGACCCCGGGCGTGGCCCCGGGCGACTCGCGGCGTCAGGACGCGGGGCCGGGCGTGCCGATGGTGCCGAGGCGGGCGGCCCGGCGGAGCTCGCGGCGGCGCACGAGGTAGTGGACGATCGGCACGGTCATGCGTGAGAGCAGCAGCGACGCGATCTCGCCGGCCATCAGCGAGATGGCCAGGCCCTGGAAGATCGGGTCGAACAGGATGATGAAGGCGCCGACGATCACCGCGGCCGCGGTCAGCACCATCGGCCGGAAGCGGATCGCCCCGGCGTCCACCACCGCCTGCTCGAGGGCGGCGCCGTCGGCGAGGCGCTGCTCGATGAAGTCGACGAGGATGATCGAGTTGCGCACGACGATGCCGGCGCCGGCGATGAAGCCGATCATCGAGGTCGCCGTGAAGAAGGCCCCGAGCAGGCCGTGCGCGGGCAGGATGCCGATGAGCGAGAACGGGATCGCCGACATGATCACGAGCGGCGTCTTGAACGACTGGAACCAGGCGACGTTCAGGATGTAGATGAGCACCAGCACCGCCGCGAAGGCGAGGCCGAGTTCGCGGAACACCTCGTACGTGATGTGCCACTCGCCGTCCCACTTCATCTCGTAGCGATCGGTGCGGAACGGCTGGTGCGCGGTGTGCTGCTCGAGCGGGTAGCCCTCGCGCAGCTTCATCGCCGAGATCTGCGGTGACAGCGCGAGGATCGCGTAGACCGGGCTCTCGATCGAGCCGGCGACGTCGCCGGTGACGTAGACGACCGGCATCAGGTTCTTGTGATAGATGGACCGGTCGCCGGTGACGAGCTCGGGGTGGACCAGCTCGCGCAGCGCGACCAGCGCGCCGCCGCGGCCCGCGATGCGGAGGCCGAGCAGGCGATCGACGTCGGAGCGCGACGGGCGGTCGAGGCGGAGCACGATCGGCACGTCCTCGGCCTCGCGCTCGTCGTGGAGCAGGCCCTGCGGCTCGCCCTCGGTGGCGAGACCGAGCGTGCGGACGATCTCGGCCTCGTTGACCCCGGCGAGCGCCGCCTTCTCCTCGTCGACGACGAAGCGGTACTTCGGCTGCGGGTCCTCGACGTACCAGTCGACGTCGACGACGCCGGGCGTGCGCTCCATCAGGTCGCGCACCTGCTGCGCGATCTCGATCTGGCGCCCGTAGCTCGGGCCGTAGATCTCGGCGACCAGCGTCTCGAGCACCGGCGGGCCGGGCGGCACCTCGGCGAGCTTGATGCGCGCGCCGTGGCGGGCCGCGATCGGCGCGATGATCCGGCGGAGGCGCGTCGCGATCGCGTGGCTCTGCGCCTTGCGGTCACCCTTGTCGACGAGGTTGACCTGGATGTCGGCGACGTTCGGTCCGCGCCGCAGGAAGTAGTGGCGGACGAGGCCGTTGAAGTTGTACGGCCCCGAGGTGCCGACATAGGTCTGGTAGTCGACGACCTCGGGCTGCGCGCGGATCGCGTCGGCGATGGCCTGGGTCGCGCGGTCGGTCTCTTCGAGCGTCGTGCCCTCGGGCAGGTCGACGATCACCTGCAGCTCGCTCTTGTTGTCGAACGGCAGCATCTTCACGCGCACCCACTTCACCGCGACGAGGCTCATCGCCCCGACGAGCAGCACGCCGACGGAGGCGAGGAAGATGCCGCGCGCGCGCGGGATGCGGATGAGCGCGCCCATGAAGCGGCGGTAGCCGCGGGTGAGCAGGCCCTCTCGCCCGTCGTGCGCGTGGGCGTCGGGCCGCAGGAGGCGGACGGTCGCCCACGGCGTGACGATGAAGGCGACCAGCAGCGAGAAGACCATCGCCGCGGTGGCGCCGACCGGGATCGGCCGCATGTACGGGCCCATCAGGCCGCCGACGAACGCCATCGGCAGGATGGCGGCGATCGTCGTCATCGTCGCGAGGATGGTCGGGTTGCCGACCTCGTCGACGGCGCGGACCGCGACCTCGGCCAGGTCCTTGCCGCGGTTCTCCGGCATCCGCGCGTGGCGGGCGATGTTCTCGACGACGACGATCGCGTCGTCGACCAGGATGCCGATCGAGAAGATCAGCGCGAACAGCGTGATGCGGTTGAGCGTGTAGCCGTAGAAGTACATGACCGCGAGGGTCAGGGCGAGCGTCGCCGGGATCGCGAGCGCGACGATCAGCGCCTCGCGGCGGCCGAGCGCGAACCAGATCAGGATCGACACGCTGACGACGGCGATCAGCATGTGCAGCAGGAGCTCGTTGCTCTTGTCGCGCGCGGTGGCGCCGTAGTCGCGGGTGACGGTGAGCTCGACGTCGCCGGGAACGAGCGTGCCGCGCGCGGCGTCGAGCTTCGCCATGACGTCGGCGACCAGCGCGACCGCGTTGACGCCCTTGTGCTTGCCGACCGAGATCGTGACGGCCGGCACCGAGCCGGCGCCGAGCGCGGCGGCCGGTCCGGTCGCGGCGGCGCCGGCGCCGAAGCGGACGTAGGTCGACGGCTCGTCGGGCCCGTCGGCGATGGTGGCGACGTCGCGGAGGAAGACCGCGCGGCCGTCGGTGGCGCCGACCACGACGTCGCCGACGTCGCGGGGCGTGGCGAGCACGGTGCCGAGCTCGAGCAGGAGCTCGCGGTTGCCGGTGGCGACGCTGCCGGCCGGCTCGCGGGTGTTGGCGGCCTGCACGGCGGCCGCGACCTGCGCCGGCGTGAGCTGGCGGGCGGCGAGCCGCTCGGGATCGAGCAGCACGCGGACGACGCGCCGCTCGCCGCCGGTGACGGTGACCTCGCCGACGCCGCCGACCTGCTGGATGCGCGCGCGCAGCTCGCCGGCGAGGCGGCGCAGCTCGAAGCCGGTGTAGCGCTGGCTCCACAGCGTCACCGCCAGCACCGGGACGTCGTCGATCGAGCGGGTCTTGACCAGCGGCGGCGAGGCGCCGGCCGGGATGACGTCCATGTGGGCGGCGAGCTTCTGCTGGAGGCGGACGGCGGCGCGCTCCTCGTCCTCGCCGACGCGAAAGCGGACGATCACCATCGCCAGCCCGGGGCTCGACGTCGAGTAGATGTACTCGACGCCGGGGATCTCCCACAGGTAGCGCTCGAGCGGCGTGGTGATGCGCTGCTCGACCTCCTTCGCCGACGCGCCGGGCATCTGCACGGCGACATCGCTCATCGGCACCACGATCTGCGGCTCCTCCTCGCGCGGCAGCTTGACGACCGCGAGCGCGCCGAGGGCGACCGAGGCGATGAGCAGGAGCGGGGTCAGCTTCGAGTGGATGAACGGCCGGGCGAGGCGGCCGGCGAGGCCGAGGCGGGGCGCCGCGCTCATGGCGCGACCTCGACCGGCGAGCCGTCACGCAGCGCGGTGGGCGGCGCGGCGACGACCGACTCCTCCGGCGACAGGCCGGACAGGACCTCGGTGACGCCGGCCTGGGTCTCGCCGCGAGTGATCATGCGCAGGCGGGCGACGCCGTGGTCGACGACGAAGACGCGGTCGAGCGCGCCGGCGCTGGTGACGGCGGCCGCGGGGACGACCAGGCGCGTGCGGGTGCCGACCGGGAAGTCGACGCGGGCGAACGCGCCCGGGCGCAGGTCGGGGCGGCCCGGCAGATCGATCTTGACGGTGAAGGCGCGCGAGGCGACGTCGACGCCGGGCGCCAGCTCGCCGATCGTCGCGGCCAGCGCGGCGCCGCCGACCTCGAC
>DASZXE010000106.1:0-3150 GCA_035546475.1 Kofleriaceae bacterium | reverse complement strand
TGTTAGGGAGCACGCCCGATGGGGGACATCGGCCCGGTTCGCGACCACGTAGCTGACGGTCGGCGGGTTGGATCGCCATCGCGCGGTGCCGCGCGGGCGACCGGCTGTCCGAGGTAGAAGCGCGGTCCGGATTCGAGGCTGAGCATGGTGCTCGCCGCATAGGTGACGCCGACGGTGATTGCAGCACCGCCGACGTCGTGCCTCGCGCCGGTCGCCGTTGACACGCCCGACTCGAAGCCATCCACGAATCGTTCATCACGCCCTCGACGTCAAGACCTGGTTTGCGTCGCCGCCCTCGGTCGAGGCGGCGCGACCTTCGGCTTGTGCGTGCGGCGAGCCCAGTCGCGTGCCCGGCCGCGGACTCGGCCTCCACGGCCACGGGGTTCGCGAGCGCCAGCTGCGCGGCCCGACCGGGCCAGACGGCGTCCCGACCACGCAGACCCTCGTGTGCCGGCGGTACCGGTGCACGAGCTGTAGCGCCGTCGTGCTCGTGGTCCCGCGCGGCGTCGCGCCTCGCAAGCACTACGGGTACGCGGCCATCGCCATGGCGCTCGCGCTCTGGCAGCTCGTCGGTGCGACCGTGCGCGAGGTGCGACGGCGAGTCTGCGCATGGCAGGTCACGAGAGAGAGCACGGCGTCGTGGCCGACGCTACGCCGGTGGCGCCGCGCCTTCGGCGATCGCTTCGCCCAGATCGCTGTGGGCCGCGCGCCGCCACAAGTAGCGACCCGCGAGCGCGGCGCGCTCGCGTTTGCCGGGGGCGCGGCGATGCCGTGAGGGTCGGTGGGGCGCGCTCGACCATGCCGTCGAGCCCACCTCGTTCGATCGGCGCGCACCCCTGAGCGCTCGTGGCACCGACAGCAGCGACTCGGCGACCGATTTCCTCGTCGAGTCCAAGGAGTCTCTGTGCCTGCACCCCCGCTCGTGCCTCGCGATCACGCCGAGGCCGTGGCTCTGTTTCGATCCTCGATCATCGGTGCCGTCGTCCAGCGCGAGCTGTCACGCGGCGATCTCGCGATCGCGTTGCGTTCGCTTGCCGAAGCGCGCTATCGGCCGCCCGGCCGCCGCGTCAGCAAGCAGTACAGCCTGTCGACGCTCGAGCGCTGGTACTACGCGTACCGGCGCGGCGGGCTCGAGGCGCTGCGCCCGGGTGCGCGCTCCGACCGCGGTCGCGGTCGCGAGCTCACTGCCGAGCAGCGCGCGCTCGTGCTCGATATCCGCCGCGAGCACCCGACGGCCTCGGCGCCGCTCATCATCCGCACGCTGGTCGCCGACGGCCGGCTCAAGAAGCACGCGGTGTCGACCACGACGGTGCAGCGGCTGTTCCGGCAGGCGGGGCTGCCGCTCGGCGTGCGACCCGACGGGCACACGCGGTTGCGGTGGCAGGCCGAGCACCCCGGCGCGCTGTGGCACGGCGACGTCTGCCACGGGCCGTCGCTGCGCGTCGGTCAGTCCACCAGGCCGCTCCGCGTCCACGCGCTCCTCGACGACGCCTCGCGTTACGTCATCGCACTCGAAGCCCACCACAGCGAGCGCGAGGACGACATGCTCGGCCTCTTCCTCCGCGCGCTGCGCACGCACGGCGCGCCGGATGCGCTCTATCTCGACAATGGCTCCACCTACCGCGGCGAGGCGCTCCGGCTCGCGTGCGAGCGACTCGACATCACGCTCCTTCACGCGCGCCCTGGCGACGCACCCGCGCGCGGCAAGATGGAGCGGTTCTGGCGCACGCTTCGTGCCGGTTGCCTCGACCATCTCGGCGCCCTGACCTCGCTCCACGAGGTCCAGGCGCGGCTACTCGCGTTCCTCGACGTCCACTACCACGAGGCCCCGCACGGCGGCCTGTTCGGCAAGGCACCGCTGGACCGCTGGCAGGGCGCGCGGCTCCGCACCGTCGACGAGCGCCAGCTCGCCGCCGCGCTCACCACCCGCGCGCGCCGCCGGGTCCGTCGGGATGGCACGCTCGATGTCGATGGCGTCGCCTGGCAGCTCGACGAGGGCTTCCTCGCCGGCGCGCTCGTCACCGTCGCGATCGACGTGAGCGGCACCGCCGCCCCCAGCGTCGAGCACGACGGTCGTCGATATGCGCTCCGTCGCGTCGACGCGGTCGCCGCTGGCAAGACGAAGCGCAAGCCGCCGTCGCCGCCGTCCGATGCGCGGACACCCTTCGATCCGCCGGGCGCGTTGCTCGACCAGGTCGCCGGCCGCCCGCCGCGCCACCGCGACGACGAGGGTTCGCGATGAGCGCCGCCTCGTACCTCGCGCACTTCGGCTGCAAGGACGCGCCGTTCTCGAAGGAGATTCCCGATGCGGAGCTGTGGCTCCCCGCCTCCAAGCTCGTCATCGTCGACGCGCTCCTCGACGCGCTCGACGAGCACGCGTCCGTCGTCCTCGTCGGCGAGCCCGGGGTCGGTAAGACGTGCGTGCTCCGGGCTCTGCGGCACCGCATCCCCGCCGCGGGCTTCAAGCTGACCTACTGCCATAACGCCACGCTCGGCCGTCGTGATTTCTACCGTCAGCTCTGCCACGCCGTCGGGCTCGCGCCCGCCGCGACCGCCGGCACGTTGTTCTACGCGCTCAGTCGGCACGTCGAGGACCGTGCCGCGGAGCGCATCCACCCCGTGTTCCTCCTCGACGAGGCGCACCTTCTGCATCAGGACACACTCGACCATCTGCACATCTTGCTCAACTACGCGTGGGACAGTCGGGCGCTGCTGTCGCTGATCCTCGTCGGGCTCCCCGAGCTCCGCGAGCGTCTCTCGCTGCGCCGTAATCGGTCCGTCTACTCGCGCATCCATCACCGACTCGAGGTCACCGCGCTGACGCCCGACGACACCGCCGAGTATCTGCGCCTGCGCATGACCCGCGTCGGCGTCGAGCGCGAAGTTTTCGCCTCCGACGCCGTCGTGCTGCTTCACGAGGCTACCGCCGGAGCGATGCGCGATCTCGATCGGCTTGCCGGCGCTGCCCTCCGCGAGACCGCGCGCAAGAAGCGCAAGCTCGTCGAGCGCGATGTCGTCGGCCGCGTCATCGAGGCCGATACCCGGGAACGCGATCGCTGACCTGCATCCACGCGGTCGCCTTCGCGGCGACACGTTGATGGCCACTGTTCACGCGGTCGCGTCGTCCATCATCAGGCGCGCCGCGTAACA
>DASZXE010000105.1:0-23383 GCA_035546475.1 Kofleriaceae bacterium | reverse complement strand
CCGGCCAACAGCTCGAGCACGGCGCGCTGGCGCTCCTCGATAGTGCGGCGCCCAGGCCGCGCTCGCTCGTCGGCGCCGGTCGCGTCCGACGCCTCCGTCTCGGCAGCGGGTGGCGGCGGTGGGGTGTTCAAGTCCTTCTCGTTCATGCGGCGGTACGTCTCACGTGTTCATGTCCATGACCCGAACCCTGGGGGATTTCCAGGCTGAGGAGGTGTCAACCTCCCGACGGGGAACATGGTAGAGATGCCCAACAGGGCCGGCCCGTAACATCGGTCAGCTCGATCACGCGGCGGCGTCACCGTCGCGTGGTCCCGCCGGTGACCCGGTCCAGATTCCCGCGGATCTCGGAGTCCACCGACAGCGTGGCCCGCCCGTCGGCGAGCCGTCCAGCGGCGCCGGGGGATCCTGCTCGTTGAGGACGACGTTCAAACTTGGCGAAACTTTCAAGCGCAGGGCGCCCCACGAAGCTCGTCCAGTCGGCGGCGTCGACCGCGCAGCCTATCCCGCCGCCGCAGCTTTGGTCTGGTTGACGAACCGCATGAGTGGAGGTACATACCGCCTTCAGCCCATAGGAGGTGTGTCTTCGAGTTCAAGCGCGCATTTCTTGATGAGTCCGGTAACTCGGGAGCGAACCTCAACGACCAGGACCAGCCGGTCTACTGTGTGGCGGGGTTCGTCGGTCCCACAACCGGCGACGCAATCGCGAGCACTATCCTCGCTCAGGCCTCGAGCGAACTGCGGGTCGACCTCGGCAAGGAGCTGAAGGGCGCCAAGAAGCTGAAGCCAGATCGACCGCAGGGGTGGCGATTCGTGCGTCGGGTGCTGCAGCTTCTCGGTGAGTCGGGATGCATCCCTTTCCTGGCGCTCGCAGAGAAGCGGTTCGTCATCGCGGCGAAGATCGTGGAGACGTTTCTCGATCCCTTTTACAATCGCGATGCGCCACCGCAGTTCGGCTACGACCTCGACGTCAAGCAGGATACCGCCAGCATGCTGGCTGGCCTCCCGGAGGGCGTCCTTGAGCGCTTCGCCGTGGCGTACCGGAAGCGAGATGCCGCGGGACTCGCGTCGGCGTTGGCCGAGATCATCCTTGACGTGCAGCGTACCGATCCCGCGCTCGCTGCCGCGCTTGGAGGTGCGGTCGGCATTGAGGGGACACTCGCAGAGGCGGAGGCCAGCGTCGACGTCGGTGGCGCGGGCATGGGGTCGCTGAACCTGCCGATGTTCGTGTCGATGATCGACATGCTCGAAACGGTCTGCGGCGCAGTCGGCGCTCAGGACGTCACAGTCGTGCACGACGAGAGCCGCGAGTTTGCTCCGGTGTTCAGCAAGATCTACGGAGCGCTGCGCAATGCAACGCCAGCGCTCGTCGAACTGAGCAACGGATCGACCTTGACGTTCGGCTACCGGGCACTCACAGCCCTCGAATTCCGCTCGTCGGAGACGTCGCCCGGCATCCAGTTGGCTGACTTGATCGCCGCGAGTGCGCGTGTGTCGGCGACCGCCGCCCTGCGTGGCAAGAGCCTGTGCGCGGACGCCTCCTTTGTTGGTGGACACCTAATGGGGCTGGCCTTGGTGTCCGAGCCCAAGGTCGCGACGCTCGTGATCTCATCCGACTTTGCCACCCGAGTCGTCGGTCCGCTGGTCCGTCAATTCGTGGAGGGCTCCGCCACCCGGCCAGCCCGGTGAGCACGTGTAGTGTCCCCTCGAAGTCAAGACACTCGCGCACTCGGGATTCGGGCAGTGCGACGACATGGTCGCGTTCGCGACCGCGGTGCGCACCGCCGACGACGCCGGCCTCGAGGCCGCGCTGCGCGCCCACCTCGACCTCGACCACTACCTGACCGCGCTCGCCGTCGACACCGCCGTCGGCTACTGGGACAGCTACGCCTACTTCCTCAACAACTACTCAAGAATCCCGACCGAGGGTAGTGGTGAAGAGGGGCGGCGGATGCGGCGGGCGGCCGGCTGTGGGCGCGGGCGGCGGCGGGTCGGCGGCCCGGTCGGCCGTGGCGGCCATGAGGCGGCGAGCCACGCCGCGACGGCGCGTGCCGGATTGGACGCGCTACGAGGAGATCGGCGGCGAGCGGACCGATTCGAGAGGCTCAGTTGGGCAGGGCGGCGATGGGGATCTTCGGCGGGCCGGCGACGGCGACGAAGGCGAAGCGCCGGAGCCAGTAGGTGCCGAAGGGGAAGATCGCGGGGCGGCCGGCGCGCCAGCGGGCGCGGGCGTCCAGGTAGGCGGCGACGAAGTCGCGGTTGCGCTGGAGGGCCTCGATGCGGGCCCACTTGCTGCGGCAGGCGACCCGAGGGCTCAGGTTGAAGCGGCGCTCGCGCGTGCGCGGGCCGTCGCGCCAGGATTGCTTGCGGACCGCGCGGCGTCCGAGGACGCGGGCGCCGGTCCGCGCGCGCCTCGCTGCCGCCGCCTCCTCGACCTCGGCGACGCGGGCGCGGATGCGCGCGAGGAGCGCTTCGGTGTCGCCGAGCTCCGGCGGAAGCGAGAATGTCAGCGTCACCTCCTCCGGCATGTCCTCGGTGAAGAAGCGGCGCGGGCGCTTCACGACGATCGGCTTCTTGTCGAGCAGCGCCCGCAAGGTGTTGACGCCCGGCCAGTGGTGGACCCGCGCGACCAGGCCGGCGGTGACCGGGTTCGTCGCGGCGTACACGATCTTGTCGACCACGTCGCCGGCCTCGACGAGGCGGACGACCGACGTCTGCTCGGTCGACCAGAGGTTCTCGAACCGCCCGCGCAGCGCGTTGACGGACCGCGCGACAAGCTGATGAAGGTACTGGTAGAACTCGACGCGCGTGCCCTCGCGATCGTGCGTCACGAGATGGTCGTGGTTGGAGAGCAAGGTCGCCTGGCAGAGCTCGACGCCCGTCCGCGCGGCGGCGAGCCCGAGCACGTAGAGGAAGATCTGGTTGACCTCCGGGTCGGGCCGCAACACGAACTGCCGCTGCGTGCAGCGGCGCGTGACCATGACGGTCTCACCAGGAATGACGGGTCGAGCCAGCATTGCTGGCCTCGCAGAGCAGGAAGCTTGCCAGTCGCAAGCCACGCGAACGTCCCGGAACATCACGCGCCGAACCGTACGCTGTCCGAGATCCGGCCGGACAGCGTCCGGCGGCCGGCCATTCCCGGACGCCGGGCGAGCGCCGCCATCTACGGGCGACCGGGACGGCACGCGGCAGTCACGCGGACTTCCGTGGCGGGTCGCGGCACCGCGACGAGGCCCATCGCGCGGTCAGGCTCTTCGAGCATGCCGTGGGCATCGATGCGAACGACACGCTTGGTGACCGCTCGCCGCCGGTGAGAGAAGTCTGCCCGGCGCCGCCGCCCTTCGTGTACACCTTGCCGATGGGCAGGGCCCTCCGTACCGCGACGTGGGCCGCCTGCGCGCTGGTGGCGGCGTGCGGCGGTGGCGCGGGTCCGGCCGCCACCGACGCCGCCCCCGAGGCCGATGCCGGCCCCGACGTCGACGCGCCGCCTCGTCCGCCGCCTGGACAGCAGGTCTTCTCGACGGCGGTGCTCCACACGATCGCCATCACCGTCGACCCGATGTACCTCGACGCGCTCGAGAACGATGTCGACGCGCGCGTGCCGTGCACGTTCACGTTCGACGGGGTCACGCTGACGGATGTCGGCATCCGCAAGAAGGGCGGCCAGGGCTCGGTGTCGAGCCTGTTCGACAAGACCGGCTTCAGCGTGAAGCTGAACGAGTTCGTCGGCGGCCAGCGGCTCGACGGCCTCGAGAAGGTGGTGCTCGACAACTGCCAGGAGGACCCGACGTTCGTCAGCTCGCACGTCGGCTACGACGCGCACCGCGCGATGGGCGGCGCCGCGCCGTTCACCTCGCACGCGACCGTCAGCTTCAACGGCGGCGACTACGGCCTGTTCGTCGTCGAGGAGCCGACCGGCGACGACTTCCTCGACCGTGTGTTCGGCCACGGCGACACCGGCGGCAACCTGTACGAGGGCACCTACCACCAGGAGAACCACGCGCTCGGCGACTTCGTCACCCACCCGGAGGCGCTCGAGCTGAAGGACGAGGACCAGGGCCGCACGCGCGACGACATGGTCGCGTTCGCCACCGCGGTGCGCACCGCCGACGACGCCGGCCTCGAGGCCGCGCTGCGCGCCCACCTCGACCTCGACCACTACCTGACCGCGCTCGCCGTCGACACGGTGGTCGGCTACTGGGACAGCTACGCCTACTTCCTCAACAACTACTACTTCTACGACGACCCGGCGGCGGGCACGTTCCGCTACATCCCGCACGGCATGGACCAGCTCCGCTACCGCGATCCCGGCGCGCCGCTCGGGCTGATGGTGCGGCGCATCCGCCAGGTACCGGCGCTGTCGGCGCGGCTCGACGACGAGCTGGCTCGCGTGCGCGCGAGCTGGGACGTCGCGGCGATGACCGCGCGCGTCGATCAGGTCGAGGCGATCCTCGCGGCGGCACCGACCGGCGGCCGCACCGAGGCCGACGTCGCCAGCTTCCGCGCCCACGTCGACGAGGTGCGCGCGGACCTCGCGGCGATCCCGACCGGCGGCCGCTGACGCGAAACGGTCGCGCGCCGACCGCGAGCGCGTGAGGACGGCCGCCGATGGACCGCGTCGGATGTGGGGAGGGGTTGGGTTTGGAGCCCGAAGATCAGGAACGATCAGGAGACCGTCGGCAGGAGGCGCGGCGAGGGCTTGCGGGGCGCGGCGATGCCGGCGACGGCGGCGGGATCGGGGGCGACCTCGGCGCCGTCGGGGAGCTCGAGCGTGAAGCCGGCGTCGAGGATGAGCTGGTGGTCGGCGGCGGGCGACGCGCCGGTCGTGGTCAGGTAGCCCTGCGTGAAGATCGAGTTGGCCGGGTAGAGCGCCATCACCTGCATGCCGCGCAGCGTGACCTCGCGGCCGCCGGCGACGCGCAGGTCGGTGCGCGGATGGACGAAGCGGAACATGCACAGCGCCCGCAGCGCGAACGCCGGCTCGACGCGCGGGCGATCGGCGAGCGGCGTGCCCGGCCGCGCGTCGAGGAAGTTGACCGGCACGCTGTCGACGTCGAGGTCGCGCAGCGCGAAGGCGAGGTCGAGCAGGTCGTCGTCGTCCTCGCCGAGGCCGACGATGCCGCCGACGCAGGTCTGCATGCCGGCGTCGCGCGCCAGCCGGACCGTCGCCACCCGGTCGGCCCACGTGTGCGTCGACACGATCGTCGCGTAGTGGCGCTCGCTGGTCTCGAGGTTGTGGTTGAAGCGATCGACGCCGGCCGCCCGCAGCCGCCGCGCCTTCGCCTCGGTGAGGATGCCGAGCGACGCGCACAGCTCGATGCCCGACTCGGCCTTGATCCGCTCGGCGGCGGCGCAGATGGTGTCGAGGTCGCGCTGCGACGGCCCGCGGGTCGCGGTCACCATGCAGTAGCGCCGCGCCCTGGCCGCCACCGCGCGCCGCGCGCCGTCGACCAGCTCGTCGACGGACTTCATCGGCTCCTCGCCGCCCGGGCTGCCGTGGCGCGACGACTGCGAGCAGAAGCCGCAGTCCTCGGGGCAGGCACCGGCCTTGGCGTTGTCGAGCACGTGGAGCAGCACGCGCTGGCCCCAGTGCGCGCGCCGCACCCGGTACGCCGCGTCGAGCAGCGCGAGCAGCTCCTCGCCCGGCGCCGCCAGCACCGCCCGCGCGTCCTCGCGCGTCGCCCGCTCCCCCGCCAGCACTCGATCGGCAAGCTCGTTCCAGCGGACAGCAGCGGAGGCGCTCATCGGCCGCCGACCTTACACGACCGGCGCGCGGCCGTGGCTCTCGTCTGCGCGCAGGTGCCGGACGCCGGCGCGATGCCGCGGCCCCGCGGTGCCGCGACCGCGACCGCGTGGCGGCGTCAGCGGATGACGGTCGGCGGGACGTCGGCGGTGACGGGGAAGCTGCGGACGAGCTGGTCCTGCTCGCAGTAGAGGCGGCCGGCCAGGGTCAGGCGCTCGCCGGCCTGCAGCGGCGCGCTGCCGTCGACCGACAGCGGCACCTCGACGACCACGCCGGCGCCCGGCTCGACGACGCGGGTCAGGCTGACCTCGCCGCCGCCGCGGCGCGTGCCGCTGCCGGCGAAGGTGTACTCGAGCCGCTGGAGCTGCATCGGCCGCTCGTCGCGGTTGACGACCTCCACGAAGACGATCGCATTGCGGGTCGGCGCCTGCACCGAGGGCTCCACCGACAGCACCTTGAGCTGGGGCTGGTTCGCGGCGCCGCACGCAGCGAGCGTCGAGGCGAGGGCTGCGAGCGCGAAGGTGACGGACGGAAGAGCTGCGAGGCGGAGACGTGACGACATCGAGGCCGGCCGATCTATTGCGCGATCCGTGCCGCGTCGCAAGAAAGCCGCCGGCGGAATGTTGTCGCGCGCTTGCGTGCGGGGCGCGCCGCCGACGTGAACCCCCGTTGACGGTCGCGCGCGACTCCTGTCGTGGTCGTCTGGCGGCGCCGGCCGCGGATCGAGTACCGTCGCGGGGTGAAGATCGAACATGGCCGGCGGGTCCGCCTGAAGGTCCACCTCGTCGTGGTCGGAGGCGACACCCTCGAGAAGAGCGTCGTCGAGTACATCCACGGCGGCGGCACGATGCTCCCCGGGCTGGAGCGGGTGCTGCAGGGCCTCGAGGCGGGCGCCAAGAAGGAGGGCGTGCTGAAGGCGAAGGACGCCTTCGGCAACCCGTCGATGCACCCGTCGAAGAAGATGAAGAAGGGCGAGTTCCCCAAGGAGGCGAAGCTCAAGCTGGGCGAGCGCTTCATGGCGAAGGGCCCCGACGGCAAGACCGACGTCGTGCTGGCGATCGAGAAGCTCGCCGGCGACGACGTCGAGGTGCGCCTCGTCCACCCGCTCGCGGAGAAGGACATCCGCTACGAGCTCGAGGTGATGTCGGTCACCGACCCGAAGCCGCCGCCCCTGCCCGCGAAGGCGCTCAAGCTCGACGAGTCCTGACCGGGTTGGCCAGAACAGGTCCTGGCCTGCGTTCCTTCGATCCAGCCGATCGAAGCTCGCACGCGCTGACCGCTCGCACGCGCTGACCGCCCGCAAGTTCTTGTTCTGGCCAACGTCCCGAGAACCCAAGAAGATCGGGCTCCATACCCAACCCCTCCCCGCAGAAGGCCCAGAAGACCGCGGGGGCGCGCGGACTGCCGGAGGCTCCCCTCTCGCGCGGACGGTGGGTACACGCCACGCGATCACTGACACGGTTGGCCACGTTGGCTTCCGGCGGGTGCCACGTCCGAGCCAACCGATCGAGCTTCGCGCGCGCTGCGGCCCCGAGCGCAGCTCGGGCCGGGGTTGTTCTGTGTGGAGATCGGGCTCGGGGTTCCCCCCCGAGGCCGATCGATCGACGAGAGGGTTGGCATTCTGGCCAACCCACTGACCGGCCGCCCTTCCTGTCCCGGCAACCGTGTGAGGCACCGCGCAACGCAAGGTTCCGGACGGGACCGAGCAGCGGCCGGTCCGCCCTCACCGCGACGTGCGCGGCTCGGGGCGCAGGTCCCGCGCCGCTGCGCCATCGTCAGCCGCCCGCGCCCCGCGCCCGCGCCCGGGGCGTCAGCGGACGGTGATCGGCAGGACGACGCGGGTCTCGTCGCCGGCGGGCGGGAACTTGATCGCCGCGAGCGCCTTCTTGAAGCAGGTCGCGTCGGCGGCGGCGCCGGTCGCGTCCTTGACGACGACGTTCTTGCTCGTGCCGTCGGCGCGCACGGTGAAGCGCAGCTCGAGCGACGCCGCGCCGTGCAGGCACGCCGCCAGCCTCGGCAGCGCCGGCTTCACGACCTTCTGGACGTCGCCGCCGCCGAGCGCGCCGGTCACCGAGCCGCCCGCCACGCTGTCGTCCGACTCGACGACCGCGGTCAAGGCCGGCGGCCCCGCCGGTCCCGCCGGCGCCACGCGCGCGCCGGAGAAGGTCAGCGAGAGCTGGTAGGCGACCGGATCGTCGGCGGCGAGCGGGTCGAGCCGCATCGACGCCACCGCCTTCTCGACGCAGGCGTTGAGCTTCGGCCCCAGCTTCGACGTCACCGCGATGTCGGTGAGCTGGCCCTCGGGGTGGACCTGCATGCGGATGACGAGCGGCCCCGCCGCCGACGGCGCCGCCGCCTGGCACGCCCGGATCGTGTCGCCGCGCGCCGCGAGCTGCCGGCTGATCGCGCCCGCCAGATCGCCGGCGCCCACGCGCGAGCGGATCTCGACCTCGCCCTTCCACGCGCCGCCCGGCACCGTCCACACCGCCAGCACGCCCGCCGCGCACTGCGCCGCCGGCTCGCCGCTCGCCGCCGAGGCGGTCACCGCGCCGCCGTCGGCGATCGCGAGCGCGACCCGCACCGTCGCCGGCGGCGTCCCCCGCCAGCAGACGTTCATCGCTCGCTCGGCGTCGGCGAGCGCCGCCGCCGCGCCGCCGCGCAACGCCCCGCCCTTCTCGACCGTGACGTCGGCGCGCGCCGGCGCCGCCGCCCACGCCAGCCCGCACGCCACCAGCGCGGCGCACCTCGATCGAGCAAGACCGACCATGCCCTCGGGTATAGGTGGCCGATCGCGGTATAGCAACCACGTGTCGCGCCCCCGCCCGTTCCGGCTCTATGCCCACCGCGGCGCCTCGGCCGAGCTGCCCGAGAACACGCTGCCCGCGTTCCGCCGCGCGCTCGACTACGGCGTCGACGCCCTCGAGCTCGACGTCCACCTGACCCGCGACGGCCATCCGATCGTGTCGCACGATCCCGACGGCGCGCGCATGGCCGGCGACCCGCGCGCGTGGCGCGACCTCGACCTCGCCGAGGCCCGCCGCCTCGACGTCGGCCGCGGCTTCGTCGGCCCCGACGGCGATCATCCGCACGCCGGCAAGGGCTTCCGCGCGCCCGCGCTCGAGGAGCTGCTCGTCGAGCTGCCCGGCGTCCACCTCAACATCGACGTCAAGCAGGCGTCGCCGCCGATGGTGCGGCCGCTGCTCGCGCTGCTCCGCCGCCTCAAGGCCGAGGAGCGGGTGACGCTCGCGTCGTTCCAGAGCCGCACGCTACTCGAGATCCGCCGGCGCGGCTACGGCGGCGAGACGGCGCTCGGCCGGCCCGAGGTGCTCGCCGTGCTCGGCCTGCCGTCGAGCGTGGTCGAGCGGCTGCCGTTCCTCGGCGTCGCCGCGCAGGTGCCGGTGAAGGCCGGCCCGGTGCGCCTCGATCGGCCGGTCTTCATCGCCAAGTGCCACCGCCTCGGCATCCGCGTCGACTTCTGGACGATCAACGATCCGGCGGAGGCGCGCCGCCTGATCGCGCTCGGCGCCGACGGGATCATGACCGACGACCCGGCCCGGATGGCCCCCGCGCTGCGCGAGGCGTGAAGCAGCTCACGCCTGTCGAAAGTTCGACATGCTCGGGGATGTTTCCTTGGCTTGCAACGCCGGTGGATCCGCAGTAACCCCTGTGCCTCATGGCTCTCAAGCAAGGCGTCGACGTCAAACCCGCCACCGGCAAGCTCGGCATCCTGATGCCCGGCATGGGCGCGGTGGCCACCACGTTCATCGCGGGTGTGATGGCGGTGAGGCGTGGCCTGGCCAAGCCGATCGGCTCGCTGACCCAGATGGGCACCATCCGCCTCGGCAAGCGCACCGACGGCAACACGCCGGCGATCAAGGACTACATCTCGCTGGCGAAGCTCGACGGCATCGAGTTCGGCGGCTGGGACATCTTCCTCGACAACGCCTACGAGGCCGCGGTCCGGGCTGGCGTGCTCGACACGCGGCTGCTCGACCAGCTCAAGGAGGAGCTCGAGCAGGTCAAGCCGATGCCGGCGGTGTTCGAGCAGAAGTGGGTCAAGAAGCTCGACGGGCCGAACGTCAAGAAGGGCACGTCGAAGATGGACCTCGCCCGCCAGCTCATGGCGGACATCGAGAAGTTCAAGAAGGACCGCGGCTGCGACCGGCTGGTCGCGGTCTGGTGCGGCTCGACGGAGGTCTACCGCAAGCCGTCGGCGGTCCACGCGTCGCTCGCCGCGTTCGAGGCGGGGCTCGAGGCGTCCGACGACGACATCGCGCCGTCGCAGATCTACGCCTACGCGTGCCTCAAGCTCGGCGTGCCGTACTGCAACGGCGCGCCGAACCTGTCGGTCGACACGCCGGCGCTGCTCGAGCTGGCGCGCACCAACAAGATCCCGGTGTGTGGCAAGGACTTCAAGACCGGCCAGACGCTGATGAAGACGATCCTGGCGCCCGGCTTCAAGGCCCGGCTCCTCGGCGTGCAGGGCTGGTACTCGACCAACATCCTCGGCAACCGCGACGGCGAGGTCCTCGACGACCCCGAGTCGTTCAAGTCGAAGGAGGTCACCAAGCTCGGCGTGCTCGATCACATCCTGCAGCCGGAGATCTACCCGGACCTCTACGGCAACCTGAGCCACGTCGTCCGCATCAACTACTACCCGCCGCGCGGCGACAACAAGGAAGGCTGGGACAACATCGACATCGTCGGTTGGCTCGGCTACCCGATGCAGATCAAGGTGAACTTCCTCTGCCGCGACTCGATCCTGGCGGCGCCGATCGTCCTCGATCTGGCGCTGTTCATCGACTTCGCGTCGCGCGCCGGCATGTACGGCGTGCAGGAGTGGCTGTCGTTCTACTGGAAGAGCCCGATGACGCCGTCGCCGGACCTCTACCCGGAGCACGACCTGTTCATCCAGCTCATGAAGCTGAAGAACACGCTGCGCTACACGAAGGGCGACGACCTCATCACGCACCTCGGCGCCGAGTACTACGACTGATCTAGAAGCGGACGGTGGCGGCGGCGGCGAAGAGGGTGAGCTCGTGGGTGGTGACGCCGGCGCCGAGCTCCCCGGAGCGGGTGTAGCCCCAGCAGCGGACGGCGTGATCGGCGAGGAGCGCGCAGGCGTGCTCCTCGGCGACCGCGAGGGCGATGGCGCCGTCGGTGCCGGCGATGACGTGCGGCCGGTGGTAGGCCCAGTCGCGGCCGTAGTACCACTGGCCCCAGCAGGTGACGGCGCCGGCGGGCGTGAGCGCGCAGGTGCGGCCGTGGCCGGCGGCGAGCGCGGTCGCCTGCACGCCGCCGGCGAGGACGAAGCCGTTGCGCGCGGCGAAGACCCGCTCGTGCGTGGCCGGTGGCGGCGGCGGCGGGACCTCGTCGGGGCGCGTCGGGCAGCGCAGGCAGCGGCGGTCGTCGTCGTCGGGCGGCGGGTGATCGGTCCAGCGGCAGACGACGCCGCGGCGGTCGTACGGGTCGCACTGGGCGTCGTCGGGGACGTCCTGGTCGCCGAGCTGACCGAACGGGTCGTCGCCGCCGCAGTAGACGAGGCCGTCCGCCTGCGTCAGGCAGGCCTGGCGGAAGCCGATCGCGAGCGTGACCGCGCGGGCCAGCGGCGGCGATGGCACCGCGTGGCGCAGCGGGCCGGGCGCGCGGCCGAGGAGCCCGGTCGTGTTGAAGCCCCAGCAGCGCGGCGGCCCGCCGGCGACGAACGCGCAGGTGATGTCGTCGCCGGCGACGAGCCGCGTCGCGTGGTCGACGCCGGCGACGCGGCCCGGGCGGCGCGCGGCCAGGGCGCTGCCGGCGTGGCCCACCATGTACGCCTCGCCCCAGCACCAGACCGCGCCGGCCAGGTCGCGCGCGCAGGTCTGGTGGCCGCCGGCGACCAGCTCGACGATGCCACCGACGTCGGGCACGCGCGCCGGCGCGCCGCGCGACTCGGTCGTGCCATCGCCGAGCTGACCGTCGCGGTTGTCGCCCCAGCACCAGACGCTGCCGTCGCGGCGCGCGACGCAGACGTGGAGCAGGCCGACCGCCAGGGCCGCGCCGTCGTCGATGCCGACCGGTACCGGCGTCGCGGTGGCCGGCGTCGCGAGGCGCGTGGCGCCCCAGCAGCGGACGTCGCCGCTCTCGAGGAGCGCGCAGCTCACGTGCTCGCCGACGCCGATCGCCTTCACCGCCGGCCCCGCGTACGGCGCGTCGGCGGCCGGGCCCGCGTCGGCCACCGGCGGCGCGGGGCGCGCGGCCCCCGCATCGCGCGCCACGCTCTCGACGACGACAGCGCCGCCGGTGCGCGGCGGCGCCGACAGACCGCAACCCGCCAGCGCCACGACCGCGCCCGCCCACACGGTCGTCCGCCGGCGGCGAGCCTCGTCCATGCGCCTTCAACGCCCGACGACGCGCTTCGTGCTGCCGGTCAGGCGGCGGGGTCGGTGCGGCGGCGGCGGGGGACGATGAGGTGCAGGCAGCGAGGCAGGACCTCGATGCGGTAGCGGTGGCCGTGCTCGATCTCCTCGCCGTCGATCTGCGCCGCCGGCAGACCGCCGCGGCCGGGGTGGGTCACCGTCAGGACGAAGCGGCGGCCGGGGATCGGCTCGGAGTGCTCGATGCCGAGCGTGCGCAGCGTGTCGCCGTCGATCGGCAGGTGGCGCAGCGACGCGAACAGCTTCGAGGTCAGGTCGCGGCGCCCCATGATCGGCACCAGCTCGAACTTGCCGTCGTCGGCGCGCGCGTCGGGGTCGAGGATCCACTCGCCGCCGAAGACGCGGGTGTTCTTGACGATGACGTCGAGCAGCGAGTCGAAGTGGTACGGGCGGCCGTCGATCTCCGCCTCGAGGTCGAACTTGACGTCGGCGACGTAGCTCTCGAGGAAGCGGCGCGCCACCGCGCCCGCGTAGACGGCCATGTCGCGGTAGACGAGCCCGAGCAGCGGCACGCGGCCGACCAGCTCGCGGTCGCGGTTGCGGGTCGCCAGCGCGGCGGCGCCGAAGCCGATCGACGCGGAGTCGAAGAACAGATCGCGGTGGAGGAGCTGCTCGGCGCGATCGCTGACCTCGATGCGGCCGGCGTCGATCGGCGCGACCGAGCCGGCGGCGATCGTCTCGACGTTCGCCGGCAGCGCCCCCTCGCCCGCGCTCATGCCAAACGACTTCGCCTGATCGTTGGCGGTGCCGGTCGGCAGCAACCCCATCGCCACCGACGGCGCGTGGGCCGAGCCGAGGATCCCCTTGGCGACCTCCGCGAACGTCCCGTCGCCGCCCATCGCGATCACGACCCGCGCGCCGTCGACGTCGATGGCGTCGCGGACCAGCGCGACGGTGCCGCCCTCGGGCGCGGTGGCGACGAACCGGTGCTCGACGCCGGCCGCCTCGAGCAGCGCGCTCGCCCGCTCGATCGCCGCCCGGCCGCGCCCGCTCTGCGCCGTCGGGTTGCCGAACAGCACCGCCGGCCGGCCGCCGCGCCAGGCATCGACGCCGAGCCCGGCGCGTTCTTCGGCCATCGCCTCGATGGTACGCGGCTTTCGCCGGCCAGCAAGGCGCGCCGCCGCGGCGCGCGAGCCGACGACGACCCGGGCGACCTCGCCTCCGCGGCGGCGGCGGTCTTTCGCGCCCCCCTGCCCGGACCCGCCGCTCACAATGCGGTAGATCCTCCACCATGACCGCGCTGGCCGAGAGCTTCCTGCACCCGACCGACGAGCACGCGATGCTGCGAGAGACCGTGCGCGCGTGGGCCCGCTCCGAGGTCGAGCAGCAGGCGATGGAGCACGACCGGGAGGGCAAGCTCAACGTCGGCCTCCTGCGCCAGGCTGGCCAGCTCGGCCTGCTCGGCGTCACCATCCCCGACGCCGACGGCGGCGCCGGCCTCGACGCCACCGCCGCCGTGATCATCCACGAGGAGCTGTCGTACGCCGACCCCGGCTTCGCGCTCGCGTACCTCGCGCACGCGCTCCTGTTCGTCAACAACTTCTACTGGGCGGCGACGCCGGCGCAGCGCCAGCAGTTCCTGCCGCGCGCGCTCGCCGGCGAGGCGATCGGCGCGATGGGGATGACCGAGCCGGGCAACGGCACCGACGTCCTCGGCATGCAGACCGTCGCCCGCCGGGACGGCGACCACTACGTCCTCGACGGCCGCAAGACGTTCATCACCAACGGGCCGGAGGCGTCGCTGTTCGTGGTCTACGCCAAGCTCGACGGGCGCCTCACCACGTTCCTCGTCGAGCGCTCGAGCCCCGGCTTCTCGACCGGCGAGAAGATCCCGAAGATGGGCATGCGCGCGTCGACGATGTCGGAGCTGATCTTCGACGGCTGCCGCATCCCCGCCGACCACCTGCTCGGCAGCGAGGGCGGCGGCATCACCAACATGATGCGCAACCTCGAGATCGAGCGGCTCGGCCTGTCGGCGATGAGCCTCGGCATCGCCCAGCGCTGCTTCGACGTGATGCTGCGCTACTCGACGGAGCGCCACTCGTTCGGCAAGCCGCTCCACGAGCACGGCCAGATCCAGCGCTACCTGGGCGAGAGCTTCGCGAAGGTCGAGGCGATGCGCGCGCTCGTCTACGGCGTCGCCGCCACCGTCGGCCACGATCGCCGCAACCGGCTCGGCACCGACGCCGCCAAGCTGTTCGCCGCCACCGCCGCCAAGGAGGTGGCCGACGCCGCCGTGCAGGTGCTCGGCGGCTGGGGTTACTGCACCGAGTTCCGCGTCGAGCAGTTCTTGCGCGATGCCAAGCTGATCGAGATCGGCGGCGGCACGCTCGAAGCGCACCAGAAGAACATCGTGCGCGATCTGACGCGCGGAGCCTGACGCCGGCGCGCCGAGCCCGGCGGCGACGGCAGCACGCCCCCGAGGCAGCCCGCGCCGCGCCGCCGCCGCGCAAGCCTTGCGGACCGCGGCGGAGCCCGGTCGTCGTCGCGACGCCCGGCGACCGCGCAGACGCTGCAGAGGCCTCCCGGCGGCCGGCCGCTGGACGCAGTTCGTGCGCGGACCACCTGCGGATCTGCGGGCACGCGCCTTGCTGTGCCCTGGTCCGCCATGAGCCGACCCGAGAACCAACGCACGGAGACCGTCGTCTACGACGACGCGATCGTCCGCAAGTTCGTCGCCGCCGCCCTCATCTACGGGCTGGTCGGCATGCTCGTCGGCCTCTGGCTGGCGCTGCAGCTCATCTCGCCGCGGCTCAACTTCGCCCCGTACTTCACCTTCGGGCGCATCCGGCCGCTGCACACGAACGCGGTCATCTTCGCGTTCGCCGGCAACTCGTTCTTCGCCGCGATCTACTACTCGAGCCAGCGCCTGCTCAAGGCGCGCATGTTCAGCGACCTGCTGTCGAAGATCCACTTCTGGGGCTGGCAGACGATCATCGCCGCCGCGGCGATCACGCTGCCGCTCGGCTTCACCCAGGGCAAGGAGTACGCCGAGCTCGAGTGGCCGATCGACATCGCGATCGCCGTCATCTGGGTCGTCTTCGCAGTGAACTTCTTCGGCACGCTGGCCCGCCGCCGCGAGCGCCACCTGTACGTCGCGCTCTGGTTCTACATCGCGACGATCATCACGGTCGCGATCCTCCACATCTTCAACAGCCTGTGCGTGCCCGCCAGCCTGTTCAAGAGCTACTCGCTCTACTCGGGCGTGCAGGACGCGTTCATGGAGTGGTGGTACGGGCACAACGCGGTCGCGTTCTTCCTCACCACGCCGTTCCTCGGGCTCATGTACTACTTCCTGCCCAAGGCGGCCGAGCGGCCGGTCTTCAGCTACAAGCTGTCGATCCTCCACTTCTGGAGCCTGGTCTTCATCTACATCTGGGCGGGGCCGCACCACCTCCACTACACGGCGCTGCCGCAGTGGGCGTCGACGCTCGGCATGGTGTTCAGCGTGATGCTGTGGATGCCGTCGTGGGGCGGCATGATCAATGGCCTGCTCACGCTGCGCGGCGCGTGGAACAAGGTCGCCGAGGATCCGGTCCTCAAGTTCTTCGTCGTCGCGATCACCTTCTACGGCATGTCGACGTTCGAGGGACCGATGCTGTCGGTGAAGAGCGTCAATGCGCTCTCGCACTACACGAACTGGAACATTGCCCACGTCCACGGCGGCGCGCTCGGCTGGGTCGGGTTCATGTCATTCGGCATGTTCTACTGGCTGGCGCCGCGGCTGTTCCAGGCGCCGCTCTACTCGAAGAAGCTGGCGACGACCCACTTCTGGATCGCGACGATCGGCATCGTCCTCTACGTGGTGTCGATGTGGTCCGCCGGCATCACCGAGGGCCTGATGTGGCGCGCGTTCGACCAGACCGGCCGCCTGCAGTACCCGGACTTCATCGAGACCAGCACGCGGCTCATCCCGATGTACTGGGTGCGCGCGTTCGGCGGCTCGCTCTACATCATCGGCACCGCGCTCGGCGCCTACAACCTGCTGCGCACGTGGATGGCGCGGCCGGCGAAGTACGACGAGCCCGCCGTCGAGGTGCCGGTGCCGACCTGGCGGAAGCCCGCGGCCGCCACCGACGGCGAGGGCCGCATCCTGACGCCCGAGACCAAGGTCTACTGGCACCGTCGCTGGGAGGGGATGGCGATGGTCTTCTCGGTGCTGGTCGCGGTCGCGGTGATCGTCGCCTCGCTGTTCGAGATCCTGCCGACGTTCCTCATCGGCGACAACGTCCCGCGCATCGCGTCGGTGAAGCCGTACACGCCGCTCGAGCAGTACGGCCGCGACATCTACGTGCGCGAGGGTTGTTACAACTGCCACTCTCAGATGATCCGGCCGTTCGTCGACGAGACGGTGCGGTACGGCGAGTACTCGAAGCCGGGCGAGTTCGTCTACGACCACCCGTTCCAGTGGGGCAGCCGGCGCATCGGGCCGGACCTGCAGCGCGAGGGCGGCAAGCGCAACGACCTGTGGCACTTCCGCCACTTCGAGAACCCGCGCGCCACGTCGAAGGGCTCGGTGATGCCGAGCTACCCGCACCTCTACAAGTGGACCATCGACTACGGCGTCATCCAGGACCGCATCGACGCGCTGGCGATGATCGGGACGCCGTACGGCAAGGCCGCGCTCGACGACGCGCCGGGGCTGGCGCGCGCGCAGGCCAAGCAGATCGCCGACGAGCTGGTGGCCGAGGGCGGCCCGGCGGGCATGGAGAACAAGGAGGTCATCGCGCTCATCGCGTACGTGCAGCGGCTGGGGACCGACATCAAGAAGATGCAGGCCGAGGCGGCGGCGGCGGGTGCGGCGACTGCTGCGCCTGCCGCGCCCGCCGCGCCTGCGCCTGCGCCCCCCGCGCCCGCGCCCGCCGCGCCCGCGCCCACCGCGCCTGCTCCGACCGGAGGCAACTGACATGAGCCTGTCCGAGATGCTCTGCCACATGTCCCCCGCGCAGCTCACCGAGATCGCGACGATCATCTTCCTCGCCGTCTTCGTCTCGGTCGGCGTGCGCGCCCTCCGCCGCAGCCAGCGGCCGATCCACGAGCACGCCGTCGACCTGCCGCTCGCCGACGACGCTCCCACGTACGGCTCCCGAGGTCAGTCATGAGCACGCACGCCGCCACCTCCGATCAGCTCGCGGGCGCCGAGCCGGCCGCCGCCGCGCCCCGCCCCGCCGAGCCCGTGCCCGGCGAGGACCGCCTCCTCCATCACGAGTACGACGGCATCCAAGAGTACGACAACCCGCTGCCGTTCTGGTGGTCGGGCATCTTCGTCCTCTGCATCGCCCACGCCGCCTTCTACGTCTACTGGTACCACGGCGGCGGCGGCGGCAAGTCTCCGCAGCAGGAGTACGCCGCCGACCTGGCCGCGTGGCAGAAGCTGCGCGCCGCCCAGCCGAAGGAGGAGCTCGCCGTCGACGAGGACACGCTCGCCTCGATGGCGCAGGACGTGGACACCGTGCAGCGCGGCGCCGGCGTCTTCGCCAAGAACTGCACGAGCTGCCACATGCCCGACGGCCGCGGCCAGATCGGCCCGAACCTGACGGACCTCTACCAGATCCACGGCAGCAAGCGCATGGACCTGTACCAGACGATCTACGACGGCGTGCCCGACAAGGGGATGCTGACGTGGGGCGGCGTCCTCGACCCGGACGACCTGGCGGCGGTGGCGGTCTACGTCAGCACGCTGCGCGGCAAGAACATCCCCGGCAAGGCGCCCGACGGCCACCCCGTCGAGCCGTTCCACTGACCTCGTCCGATCACTCGTCCCACCACTCGTCCGATCGCCCTTCATCGCTCGTTCATCGCTCGTCGACGACGAGCAGGAGCTCCGTCATGACGGCCGCGCACGCGCCCGAGCGGGTCCTGTCTACCCTCAACGAGGACGGCAGCCGCTTCAAGATCTACCCGAAGACGTCGCGCGGGCGCTTCCATCGCGCGCGGGCGTTCGTCGCCTACGGCCTGATCGCCGTCTTCGTGCTGCTGCCGTACCTCGAGCTCGGCGGCAAGCCGGCGATCCTGCTCGACCTCGCCCGCCGCGACTTCACCTTCTTCGGCGCGACGTTCCGGCCGGCGGACGGCTTCATCCTGATGCTGTTCGGGCTGAGCGTCGCGCTCACGGTCTTCCTGGTCACCGCGCTCGCCGGCCGCGTGTGGTGCGGCTGGGGGTGCCCGCAGACGGTCTACATGGAGTGGATCTTCCGCCCGATCGAGCGCTTCTTCGAGGGCAGCGCGTCGGACTCGCGCAAGCTCGACGAGAAGCACGGGCTGTCGTGGCGGCGCCTCGGCAAGTGGAGCGTCTACCTCGGGCTCGCGTTCCTGCTCGCCAACACCTTCCTCGCCTACTTCGTCAGCGCGCGGACGGTGTGGAGCTGGACGCACGGGTCGCCGGCGGTGCACCCGGTCGGCTTCACGATCGTCGCCGGCGTGACCGCGGCGGTGTTCCTCGACTTCGCGTGGTTCCGCGAGCAGATGTGCATCATCGCCTGCCCGTACGGCCGGCTGCAGAGCGTGCTGCTCGACCAGCAGTCCTTGATCGTCGGCTACGACGTCGCGCGCGGCGAGCCGCGCGGCAAGGCGAAGGGCGGCAAGCGCGCGAAGCTGCCGGTCGTCGGCGAGGGAATGGCGCGCACCGCCGACGTGACCGGCGACGTGACCGCCGGCGGCGCGCGGCTCGGTGACTGCGTCGACTGCAACGCGTGCGTCGCCACCTGCCCGACCGGCATCGACATCCGCAAGGGCCTGCAGATGGAGTGCATCGGCTGCGCGCAGTGCGTCGACGCCTGCGACGCGATCATGGGCAAGCTCGGCCGCGCGCCCGGCCTCATCCGCTACACGTCGAAGGCGCAGCTCGCCGGCCAGCCGCGCAGACTCCTGCGGCCGCGCACGATGATCTACCCGGCGCTGCTCGGGCTCGCGTTCGTGCTCTTCCTCACCCAGCTCCGCCACCGCACCGAGGCGGACGTCTGGCTGCTCCGCCAGGAGGGCGCGCCGTTCACCGAGCTGGCCGACGGCACGGTGTCGACGCCGGTCCGCGTCAAGATCGAGAACCGCAGCAGCGCGACGCGCACGTACACGCTGACCGTCCACGACGTGCCGGAGGCGAAGGTCGTGATGCCGCGCCCGAGCTACCAGCTCGCGCCCGGCAAGCCGACCGTGCTGCCGATCTTCATCGAGTCGCCGCAGGGGTCGTTCCGCCACGGCGAGCGGTCGGCGTCGATCGAGGTCTCCGACGACCACGGCTGGCACCGGACGCTCGGCATCACCGTGCTCGGCCCCGAGCACACGCCGGAAGGAGCCACGCCATGAGCGCCGCCACCCGCTGGATCGGGATCATCGTTGGGCTGCTGCTCGGCAACGTCGTCGCCGTGAGCGTGCTCATCGGCAAGTCGAGCGGCGACACGCGCCACCGCGTGCTGCCCGACTACTACGCGCGCGCCGCGGCGTGGGACTCGACGATGGACGAGGCGAAGGCGAGCGTGGCGCTCGGCTGGCGCGCCGACCTCGACGTCGACGGCCGCCAGCTCACGCTGACCGTCGTCGATCGCGCGGGCACGCCGGTCGACGGCGCGGCGGTCGAGCTGACCGCGGTGCCGCGCGGCCGCGTCGACGCGACGGTGAAGGCGGTCGCGGTCGCCGTGGCGCCCGGCGTCTACCGGGTCGCGCTCACCGGCAAGCGCGGCGGCCTGCACGACGTCGCGCTCAGCGTGACGCGCGGCGGCGACCGGTTCGTCGACGACCGCGTCGTCGATCTCGGCAGCGCGGTGGGCAGCGGATCGTCGTGATCGCGCTCTGCGGCTCGGTGCTCGCGGCGAGCGCGGTGGGCAGCGTCCACTGCGCGGCGATGTGCGGGCCGCTGACCAGCCTCTACCTCGAGCCGGCGGCGGTGCGCGGCAGCGTGCGGGCGGCGGGGCGGCGCGCGGCGGGGCCGTGGCAGGGACCGCTCGCGCACAGCCTCGGGCGGCTGGCGGCGTACGTGACGCTCGGCGCGATCGCCGGCGGGCTCGGCGGCGCGATCGATCTCGCCGGCCGCGCGGCGTCGGTGCAGCGGGCGGCGATGGTCCTGGCGGCGGGCGCGATCGTCGCGTGGGGCACGCTCGCCCTGGCGGCTGCGCTCGGGGTGCCGGTGCCTCGCCTCGCGCCGCGGGCGTGGAACCGCGCGCTGGTGACGATCCGCCGGCGGCGGCCGACGGTGCGCGCCGCGCTGATCGGGCTCCTCAGCGCGGCCCTGCCGTGCGGCTGGCTGTGGGCGTTCGTGATGGTGGCCGGCGGCACCGGCGCGGTCGCCAGCGGGATGGCGGTGATGGCGGCGTTCTGGCTGGGGACGGTGCCGATGATGATGGGCGTCGGCACGCTGGCGCAGCCGCTCGTCCGGCGGCTGGGCGCGCGGCTGCCGGTGGTGACCGCGGTCGCGCTGATCGCGGTCGGCGTGGTCGCGCTGGCGGCGCGCACGCCGATGCTCGGCGCCGAGCTGCGGCCGGCGGCGCACGGCGAGCTGCCGTCGGGGCCGACCTGCCACGGGGGCACGACGCCGTGACCGCGGCGGCGGCGACGTTCGAGCTCGGCGCGGGCACGGGCACGGGCACGGCGGCGGCGCGCGCCGGCTGCCTGCACTGCGGCCTGCCGGTGCCGGCGGCGGCCGCGTCGCGCTACTGCTGCGCCGGCTGCGAGGTCGTCCACGCCGCGCTGACCGAGCACGGCCTCGACGGCTACTACCGGCTCGCCGGCGACGAGCTCGCGCCCGCGCGCACGACCGGCAAGAGCTACCGCGAGCTCGACGATCCGGCCTTCCACGCGCTGCACGTGCGCCTGCGCGCCGACGGCCTCGCCGAGACCGCGCTCTACCTCGAGGAGGTCCGCTGCACCGCCTGCGTGTGGCTGGTCGAGCGCACGCCGACGCTCCTCGACGGCGTGGTCGAGCTCCGCCTCGACTTCGGCCGCGCGCGCGCCGACGTCGTCTTCGATCCGGCGCAGGTGAAGCTGTCGGCGATCGCGGGCCTGCTCGATCGCCTCGGTCACCCGGTCCACCCGTACCGCGGCCTCGACCGCGACGCCGCCCGCCGCCGCGAGGACCGCGCGCTGATGCTGAAGATCGGCGTCGCCGGCGCCGCCGCCGGCAACATCATGCTGCTCGCGATCGCGCTGTACGCCGGGATCTTCGGCGGCATGGGCACGCGCGACCAGGCCTTCTTCCGCTGGACGTCGATGCTCGTCGCGCTGCCGGCGCTGTCGTTCGCGGCGACGCCGTTCTTCCGCGGCGCGCTCGGCGCCCTGCGCTCGCGCCGCCTGCACCTCGACCTGCCGATCGCGATCGGCATCGCCGCCGGGCTCGGCTGGGGCGCGGCCAACACCGTGCGCGGCGTCGGCGAGATCTACTTCGACTCGCTGGCGATGCTGGTCTTCCTGCTGCTGATCGGCCGCTGGGTGCAGTCGCGCCAGCACCGCCGCGCGGTGGCGTCGGCGGAGCTGCTCTACACGCTGACGCCGCGGGTGACGCGCCGCTTCGATCCGGCCCGCCCCGACGCCGAGCCGCAGGAGGTCCCGCTCGAGGCCGTCTCGGTCGGCGAGCGGGTCCTGGTCCGCGCCGGCGACACCGTCCCCGTCGACGGCGAGGTGGTGCGCGGGCGCTCGGCGGTCGACGCCGGCCTGCTGACCGGCGAGTCGCGCCCCGTCGACGTCGAGCCGGGCATGCGGGTCCACGCCGGCACCGTCAACGTCGCGGGCGTCCTCGAGGTCGTGGCGTCGGCGACCGGCGAGGCGACCCGCGTCGGCCAGCTCGTCGCGCGCATCGAGGACGAGGCGCGCCGGCGCGCGCCGATCCAGCGGTTCGTCGATCGCGTCGCCGGCCGCTTCGTCGCGGTCGTCCTCGGCATCGCGGCGCTGACGCTGGCGGCGTGGTCGCTCCACGCGTCGGTCGGCGTCGGCCTCGAGCGTGCGATGGCGCTCTTGATCGTGACCTGCCCGTGCGCGCTCGCGCTGGCGACGCCGCTCGCGGTCACCGTCGCGCTCGGCCGCGCCGCCCGCCGCGGCCTGCTCATCAAGGGGGGCGACGCGCTCGAGCGCCTCGCCCGCCCCGGCCGGCTCTACCTCGACAAGACCGGCACGCTCACCGAGGGCGCCATCCGCCTCGTCGGCTGGGACGGCGAGGCCGCGGCCCGCCCGCTCGCCGCCGCGCTCGAGGCCGGCAGCGCCCACCCGCTCGCCCGCGCCCTGTGCGCCGAGCTCGCGGCCGAGCGCGACGCCGCCGGAGCCGTCACCGCCGACGAGCTCGCCGAGGAGCTCGGCCACGGCCTGCGCGGCCGCGTCGACGGCCGCGCGGTCGCGGTCGGCTCGCCGCGCTGGGTCACCTCGTTCGCGACGTTGCCCTCGCCGCTCGCCGCCGCGATCGACCGCGCCGCCGCCGCCGGCGAGACCCCGGTCGCCGTCGCCGTCGACGGCACGGTCGTCGCGATCGCCCGCTTCGCCGATCGCCTGCGCCCCGACGCCGCCGCCTCGATCGCCCACCTGCGCGCCGCCGGCTGGGACGTCCGCATCCTCAGCGGCGACGATCCGCGCATCGTCCGCGGCGTCGGCGCCGCGCTCGGCCTCGCGCCCGACGCCTGCGAGGGCGGCGTCACGCCCGAGGGCAAGCTCGCCGCCGTCCGCGACGCCCGCGCGCACGGCCCGGTCGTGATGGTCGGCGACGGCGTCAACGACGCCGCCGCGCTCGCCGCCGCGACCTGCGGCGTCGCCGTCCACGGCAGCGCCGAGGCCTCGGTCGACGCCGCCGACGTCTTCGTGCGCCGCCCCGGTCTCGCGCCGCTCGTCGAGCTGTTCGACGGCGCGCGCGCGACCCTCGCCGTCATCCGCCGCAACCTCCGGGTCTCGCTCGCCTACAACCTCACCGGCGGCACGCTCGCCGTCAGCGGTCTCATCCACCCGCTCATCGCGGCGGTGATGATGCCGCTCAGCTCCCTCTCCGTCCTCTTCAGCTCGTCCCGCACCCGCGGCTTCCGTCCGCCGGAGGAGACCTGACATGGCCGCGCTCTACTTCATCCTGCCCCTCGCGCTCCTGGTCGCCGCCGGCGCCGTCCTCGCCTTCGCCTGGTCGGTCCGCACCGGCCAGCTCGACGATCTCGAGACGCCACCGCGCCGCATGCTCCTCGATGACGCGCCGCGCCCGCCGCCCACCGTCGCTCGCCCCGCCGCCTACCAGCCCGCCTTCGACGATCCCCGACTCAACTGACTCGCGCCC